>CAIWTA010000281.1 GCA_903915465.1 uncultured Bacteroidales bacterium
ACCTAATTTTTTGTTCAGTAATTTTAGATAAGTCAATAATTGTTTATGGTGGATATCCAATAATATATCAACAGATTTGATTTCAATTATCACTTTATTTTCGATCAACAAATCAAGTCTGTACCCAACATCAAAAGCAATGTCTTTATATTGTAATGGTATTCCAATATAAACGTCAAAAACACATCCTCTGATAATATATGAAAGCTCGTTTTCCTGGTACATATCTGCGTGAATCAGCGTCTTTATCTGCGGTGATCTGCGAGAAATTTTCACATACTCTGACGCAGATACTGTTCATTAATCAGGAAATCACAAAAAAGTAATACAGAATAATAGAAAATATTTCAAGCAAGCCAGATCAAAAGACTTCTGATACGGAATCTGACTTCTCAACTGTTTGCCAAGATGAATTTAATCATTTCATGAAGCAGCATTGCAAATGCCGCTCAACCGTGTAATGATAGAAAATATGGTTAATTTTACCTGCGGATAGGAATTGCCGCGATGAATCCGTTAACCTAAATCATAGAATGAAAAATTATCCCAAGATCATTTTGAGGAAAGGGAAAGAAGCTGTTCTCAAGCGGTTTCATCCATGGCTTTTCTCCGGTGCCATATGGAGAATCACAGGTTCGCCAGGAGAAGGCGATATCGTGGAAATCTATTCTTCTGCCGATGAATACCAGGCAACCGGACACTACTTCAACGGTTCTATTGCCGTTAAAATTTTCTCCTTTCGTCAATGTGAGATCGATTATGCCTTCTGGAAGGAAAAAATTCAGACGGCTTACAACCTGAGAGCCAACGTCAGATTGACTGAAAGCGCTCTGTCGAATGCTTATCGGCTGGTGTTTACTGAAGGTGATGACCTTCCCGGACTTATCATCGACTGGTACAATGGTGTTGCAGTTATCCAGACACACAATCTGGGAATGCACAGGATTAAAGGAGATCTTGTTAACATCCTTCGCGAGATATACGGTGAAAAGCTTAAAGCAGTTTTCGATAAAAGTTCTGAGACGATGAAAATTTCATCTTCTGAGGGAAATGAAAGAAGAGGAAAGGATCCGGAAATAACTGAAGCTCATGATGGTTTCAGGAATCACTATCTGTTTGGTGGTTTCAGCGCTGAACCCATCATGGAAACAGGTCATCACTTTAGGGTTGATTGGGAAAACGGACAGAAAACAGGTTTCTTTCTTGATCAACGGAACAACCGGATGTTTGCTCAGTATTATTCCAACAACAGGAAAGTTCTGAATGCGTTTTGTTATTCCGGTGCTTTTTCTGTTTATGCTTTGAAAGGCGGTGCTACCATGGTTCATTCTGTCGACTCTTCGTATCAGGCATTACAGCTGTTGGAAGAAAACCTTGCGCTTAACGGAATTGACAAAGCATGCCACAAATCAGTTCTTGCAGATGTAAAAAAATATTTTTCTGAAAATACAGACACTTACGATTTGATCATACTTGACCCTCCGGCTTTTGCCAAGCGTCATAATATTACACACAACGCTTTACAAGGCTATATTTATATCAATACTGAGGCGCTGAAAAAATTGAACAATGGAGGAATCCTGATGACCTTCTCCTGTTCACAGGCCGTTAGCCGGGAGATGTTTCAGTCAGCCATTATGACTGCAGCCCTGGAAAGTGGCAGGAAAATTAAAGTTCTGCACCAGCTTTCCCAGGGTCCGGATCATCCATTCAGCATTTATCATCCCGAAGGAGAATACCTGAAAGGGCTGATCCTGTATGTGGAGTAAAAAATCACGTTCATCTTGCGTCCTTCATAGTAAGCCGATTAAATTACCTCGTTTACAGAATTCATTGTTTTCTGTCAAACTAATTGACGTTATTTGCTGCATTGGATATGGCAAAGGTTCAAAATATTTTTATTAAGACAGGCTTGTTGGGCTTATTCATTCTGTTATTTTCACCTTCCGGTTATTGTCAAAATTCTCTGGTTAGCAGTGATTCAGCGTTTAAGTCCAGGAAAACCATCACGGCAATCCGCATCAATACTCCTCCAAGGATTGACGGAATCATGGATGAGCCATTCTGGAAGGATGTTCCGGTGGCTAAGGATTTCGTGGAATATGGCCCTAGAAATGGTACCGTTCCTCCCTTTGCCACTGAAATAAGAATCGCCTATGATGACCAGGCATTATACATTTCGGCCATTATGTTTGATCCATCTCCTGACAGCATTCTCAAGGAGCTTGGGAGAAGAGACCAGATAGAGCAGTTGACAACAGACTATATCTCATTTGATATTTTGCCATACAATGATGGACTCAACATGTACGAGTTTAAAGTTTCTCCTTCCGGGCTTCAGAATGATTGTAAATATTCGGCAATCGGCCAGGATATAACATGGGATGCCGTGTGGGAAAGTGCTGCCAAAATTACCCAAGCCGGATGGGTAGTGGAAATAGCGATTCCATACTCAGCATTGCGGTTTCCGAGAATTGAGAAACAGGTATGGGGGATCAATTTTTGGAGGAGTTTTCATCGCAGAAACGAATATTCAACCTGGTCATTTGTTGACAATAAAGTCCAGGATATTTTTAAGTATTATGGTGACCTTGTCGGAATAAACAACATCAAACCTCCTGTCAGGCTTTCATTTTCACCATATTTGTCGGGTTACGTAGAAAAAAACCCGGATTCAAAAAATATGTCCTATCTGGCAAGGGGAGGTCTTGATGTAAGATATGGCATGAATGAAAGTTATACACTGGATATGATGCTAATACCAGACTTTGGTCAAGTGCAATCCGATGACCAGGTACTAAATCTTTCGCCATTTGAAATTAAATATAATGAAAGGAGGCAATTTTTTACCGAAGCAACGGAACTCTTTAACAAGTGCGACATTTTTTATACCAGGAGAGTTGGAAGCACTCCTAAGAACTACTATGCTCCTTACGACAGCCTTCACCAGCATGAAATTGTAGAAAATAATCCGGATGAAACACGGATAATAAATGCCACCAAGATCTCCGGTCGTAATGCAAAAGGTTTAGGAATAGGTTTTTTTAATGCGATGACCACCAATACCTGGGCAACAATTACTGATACAATCACAGGATCTACAAGAAGGATAATGACCCAGCCGTTTACGAACTACAATGTGCTTGTGTTCGATCAGAACCTGAAAAATAATTCCTACATCACACTTATCAACACAAATTATTGGACTCCCGACAATAAATACACTGCTAATGTTACTGGTGTTGAAGCACGCCTGAGTAATAAAAAGAGCACATTTGCTTTTTTGGGAAGGATGAATGTAAGTCAGAAATATCAGCAGAAACTTGAGCCTGAGCGAGGGTATTCTTACTTACTTGACATCTACAAGCCCAGTGGTAAGTTTCAATACCAGCTTCTTCGGCAAGAGATCAATGATCATTTTGATCCCAATGATATGGGATTCCTGACCAACAATAATCAAACAGTCAACCAGTTAAAATTAGCCTATTATATCGTTGACCCTTTCTGGATCATTCTTAACAACCAAACAGAATTATATACTATATACACAACGCTTTATAAGCCTTATTCTTTTGAAAGTCTTCAATTTCAAGCAGATAATTCGACTTCCTTTAAAAATTTCTGGAACCTTTACCTGGAAGCAAGCGTTTCCCCTTTTGGTTCCAGTGATTTTTACGAACCAAGAACCTGGGGCCGTGTATATAAGAAACCTTGGTCGTATAATGCCACATTGTTTGTGTCAACGAATTCGCGAAAAAAGTTCCAGGTGCAGAGCATCTTCAGTCTCATGAACGCACCGGAGAACAATCATTTCAATTATTCAGTTGAGGTGATTCCCCGCTTTCGTTTTTCTGACCGGTTCACGGTAAACCTGGATATTTCTTATGACAAAAACCTGAATTCGTATGGGTGGGTTGAAACCCAGGCGGATTCGCTGAATAACGAATTCATTTATTTTGGACGACGAGACATCACAACGTTGAGTAATATTCTTAATGCACGTTATATTTTCTCAACCAAGACATCTCTTTCTTTCAGATTAAGACACTACTGGTCTACCGCAAAGTATTACACTTTTTACTTATTGAATTCAAGTGGGTTTCTTGAACCTGCCAAGACCATGCAAGACCATAATATTAACTACAATGCTTTTACCATTGACCTGCAGTTTGCATGGTATTTTGCCCCGGGAAGTGAAATGAGCTTTGTGTGGAAAAATGCAATAAACACTCAGGACGATCTCGTTATTGACGATTACTGGAGAGACATAAAACACACAATCAACTCACCTCAATCCAACAGCTTCTCCATCAAGATTTTGTATTACCTGGATTATCTGTCAATCAGAAAGCTCTTTTCAAAAAGAAAGAAGATTGAGGAAAGAGGTGAAATGAATTAATCGGAAAAGTTTCTCAGGGGTTAAGGTGTGATTGCTCCAACACCCTGAGTTGCATTGTTTCCAGCAAGTGAGAGATCAGAACCATCCACCAGGCCGTCACCTGTGAAATCTTCGGGGAGGTAACCATTGGCTCCCATTTCAGCAAGGTTTCCAGTGTCTGATAAATCGCCTCCATCCACAATTCCATCCTGGTTTGAATCGCCTCCAAAAATGACAGCAGCTCCATCCTCCATTATCCCCAAGTTATTTCCATATGCTTTCGCAGGGAGATTAAAGGAGTAATTAACAACTGCTGCGCTGAGCAAAACAGGAGTAGAAGTTGTGGTTTCGATGCTGTTGCGATGCTTAATCGTTACATAATACGATTCGTTGTAAGTGCCGGGAACATTAATGCTTGCTATGCCAGAAGTACTAAGTCCGACATTGTTTGCAGTATATTTGATAGAAGAATAATCCGAAGCTTTATGCAGTTCAACTTTGATCACATCTGCAGTATCTCCTCCAAAGTGCTCACCAACCTCGTCATATGCTTTTCGCATAATTCCACCGCCATTATATAGCCCTTCCAGCATTAAGGAAGCGATGTTTAGCCTTCTCAATCCCAATTTTCCTGTAAATGTTCCGAATGAAGACAAACCGTTTGCAGTAAGCTGATGCAATGAAGTATTAGTAATATCATATATTATCGAAGGTTCAGGGGCAACTTTGGCACAATAAATTTCACTCTCAAGCCCTATCACGTCTGCAGGGAAAAGATAATTAAATTTCGCTATGCAATTGAATCCCGAGATTCCATTTGAGGAAACAATCCAGTAACGTTTCAGGTAACTGCCGGTTGACCCTGGATATAGAGAATTTACCAAATTGACACCAGCCCAATTGCCACTCCCATATGTACCGGAAGTGAAATTCAGAATCACAGGCGAATATTCGGCTGTTCCTGTATTATCCCCGACCGGAAAAGTGAAACTCCCATTACCCGAAAATTGCTTGCGCATTTGCCCGGACCCGGTAGCGACAATCATTTTGGTTGCATCTGGAGTTCCTGCAACATTGGCTGAAGGTCCGAGAAGAAGAATATTGTTTCCAAGCGTAACAAGGCCATTTGCCAGGGTGAGTGTACCATTAACAGTGGTTGCTCCATTAATTGTGACCCCCGTAGCATTGTTGACCTCGAGGTTCTGGAAAGTACTGATTCCGTTGATTGATTGGGTTGTAGACCCTGTAAATTTAACAGTACCTGATCCGAGATTGGGTGCGCCATTATTGGTTAGATTTCCTAAAACCACCAGTATACCCTGGTTATTTAATGTTACACCTCCTGAAAGGATAATGTCACCTGTCTCTAAATATAAAGCTGATTCAGTTACATTAGGAGAATGGTTACCTTTAACAGTATTGTAGGGAATGCAGACTAATTGAAGACCGAGAAACAACAATCCCATAAGCAGAAACTGGCTTCCTTCCGAATGGATAAAATTTTTTTTCATATAGGTTAAGATTTTAGTGTAGCTGAATAACAATTTATATTAAACAAGTGTTGACTGACACGTGTAATGGAAATTCTTTTTGATAAACGAATTCTGATGTCTGAATCAAATCATGATTTCAGGTGATAAATGTACAATATATTTTTAATAAAACAAAAGGTTTTAAACTTTTTAGATTTTTTTTTTTCAAAGGCACACAATCGATAAATAATTCAAAAATTAATCCTTTCCGTTCATTACGAATAACCTGGCAAATGTTGTAGCTATTTTTTCTCGCTATCCGATATTTCCGGCTTCACAGAAAACAAAGATGTCAAGACTGCTAATGTGATGACAATCATTGTCTTCTGTTTTTCTTTAAGTAACAATAATTCTCCGACAACACTTTGTAGCTACCATATTATCAATGCTATTTACATCTTGTATTGCCATACATAATGAATTTTTCTTTCATTTCATTTCGGAAAGGATCCAAAATTCTGAATTCAGATACCCTGTTGCTTGCTTCGGGGCAGTTTGTTTGGTTGATATGAGTGGGCTTTGGAATGGGCTTCCTGAATATTATTCCCTGTTCTGCAGAATTTCTTCAATAGGAGAGATCATAATATTATCGTCAGTGTCTTCCATTTGTTCCTGGCCAAGGACTTTTGTTTTATAATACAATTTCTTTACGACTTTGGTTTCGCTGGGCTTCAATTTTACAGTAAAAATTTCCTGGTTATGGCTTGAAGTGACGTTGAATTTTATTTTTTCATCTTTTGATTTATTTGTAATTTCAATCTGGTACCAGTTTCCCTCGTCAACAGTTTTATCAAATTTATAACGAATAGCCAGCAGCACAGGCTTCTGCCCGTCTTTAGCCATTTTTTTCGTCAGTAATTTTTTGTAAATAGTATCTGACCAATCGGTTTTGCCTTTTTGGAAAGTAAAATGTTGTCCGTTCAATTGCTGTCCGATCAATGGCGAAATACCCATCATGGTGATGGTAAAAGCTAAAATCAACACGGTCTTTTTCATGAGTTTATTTGATGTTACAAATTATTGAATCACAAAAATACGGTAAAAAACATTACATCGACAAATTCGCAGAATCAAGAAAGGTATAAATTTGCCAATCGGTTTGGTAATATGGAAATTCAGCAATTTCTTCAATCTTTTTGTGCAGGCGATGGCTTGCCTTCAGGGGCATTTATTTCCCATTCCAGGTTTGAAACTGTTGTCAATTTCGTAAATGATCTAAACCAGATTGCTTATATCACCTCAAACGAGATTCTTCTTGCCTCTAATGCAATTTTTTTACCAGAAGTCAGATTACATGATGCTTCTTCTCTAACGATTTCTCCTCAAACAATCACCCTTGATAACGTCATTTTCAACCGTGATAGGATGGACATTTATGATTCCAGTTTCCATTTCGAAGATTTTGATTTAGCTGCTTTTGAATCCCGGTTGTTGCAAATTCCTTCGCAATATTCAACCCTTTTTCCTGAAAAGAGCCTGATTTTTCTTGTACATGCAGAAAACGAAAAGTTTTTTCCTTCAGGATTTGATCACCAGTTCATGCTTAATGCGAAAAAAGGCCGTGAATTGATTTTATCCGGTGAAATTATCAAAGGCATTGAAACCATCCGGGGAACAGGTTACGGATTGACACCTTCAGGAGATGATTTTATTGCAGGAGTTCTTTTAGGAATCCATTATAATGAGAGTAAGTTTAAATTGGATCTATCGACATTAAGAGACAAAATCTATCTTGCTTCAATTGGAAGGAACCTATTGACAAATTCATTTCTCCTGAATGCAAAACAAAGGAAATATTTCAGTCCATTAAAAAAAATCTTACTTTTACTTTCTGGGGAAATAAATTCACCGTTCAGGGATGCACTAAAACAACTTCTCTCAATTGGAGCCACTTCAGGAGCCGACCTCTTTTCAGGCTATATCTTCGCCATAAAACATAAAACAGGGATATGATCGTTACAGGTTTAATAAAAAAAGGCGTTTACTATGATTCAGTTTCTCTGATGATTGTATCAAAAGAGTTGAGTAAGTTAGACGGAATCATTGACTCGTCAGTGATTATGGGTACCAGCGAAAACAAGGCTATTTTAAATATGGCGGGTTTAAATCTGAAGAATTTTGATGATGCTTCTGAAACGGATATCCTTATCGGCATCAGGGCATCCACGGAAATTGCGGCAGATAATGCGATCCGTAAGATTGATCAGCTGTTTAAGGATTTGCAACGAAATCAGGATATTTCGACAGACCAAAAAATCCATAGTTTTGAAGATGCCTTAAAGCTGTTGCCCGGAGCCAATTTATCGCTTATTTCGATCGCTGGGAAATATGCAGCTGGAGAAGCAATGAAAGCGCTAAAAATGGGTTTGCATGTAATGATATTTTCTGATAATGTAAGTATCTCTGAAGAAATTGAACTTAAGCAGTATGCTCATGATCATGGACTTCTGTTGATGGGACCCGACTGTGGGTCAGCAATCATCAACAGTATTCCTTTGGGATTTGCCAATGTTGTTAAAAGAGGGAACATCGGAATTGTGGGTGCTTCAGGGACAGGATTGCAGGAAGTAAGTTCAGTTATCTCCAATAACGGAGCCGGAATTTCGCAGGCCATTGGAACCGGAGGGCGTGATGTCAGGAAAGAGATCGGCGGTATTATGTTCCTGGATGCCCTGAAAACGCTGAGTGAAGATGAAGAAACACAAGTCATTGTCCTGGTCAGTAAGCCACCTCATCCGGATGTGTTAAAGAAAATCGGAACCGAATTAAAGAAAATCAGAAAACCTGTCATCGGCATTTTAATAGGCGGGGACTCTGAAGTTCTCATGCAGTCGGGCGCTATTTCTGCGTTTACACTGGAAGAGGCCGGACTGTTCGCAGTTTCTGTTTCCAATGGTAAAGAGATTGAATCTATCAAGGAAAGTCTTGCCAAAAGAAAAGTCGAAATTTTTGTTCTTGCAGAAAGCCTGGCTAAAGGCAATAAGGGTAGATTTCTTCGGGGTCTTTTCAGCGGAGGAACATTATGCGATGAAGCCCAGCTTGTCCTGAAGGAATCTATTGGGCTTGTTTACAGCAATTCACCGCTGCATGCAGATTTCCAGTTAAAAGATTGCTGGAAAAGTAAGGAAAACAGTATCATAGATCTGGGTGAAGATGAATTTACCCGTGGAAGACCTCATCCGATGATTGATTTCTCCTTACGTAATAAAAGGATCATTCAGGAAGTTGCAGATCCCGATGTATCAGTGATTCTTCTCGATGTCGTGCTGGGTTATGGGAGTCACCCGGATCCAGCTTCAGAATTGGTTCCTGTAATTGTGCAGGCAAGAGAGAAGTCACCGGGTATACTTATTATTGGCTCGGTTACGGGAACAGACCAGGATCCACAGAACAGGAAGAAGGTTATTCAAGGGCTCGAAAATGCAGGAATGATCATCATGCCATCGAATGTTGCAGCCAGTGAACTTGCAGGACAGATCATTCAAAAAATTTCATCACCAAATTTCTAAAGCAAAATTATTCTTATTATATATTATGGCGATTAACGATTTATTCAAACAACCATTAAGAGTAATCAACACCGGTCTGGTTTCTTTCAAGACCAACATCGAAAATTCGGGAGCACAGGCCATCCAGATAAGCTGGAAGCCTCCTGCGGATGTGAAAAAGGAAGCAATGAAAGTATTGGATATTCACAAAGACAAAATTGATGAAGCCAATCGCAAAGTGCTGGATATTATTTTGAATGGAAAGCCCTTTCTGACTGGCATGGACAAAGCCCTTGATGTAATCCCTGGGATGCGGAAAGACCTGATCCTTCACTCAGGACCGCCGATCGGTTGGGATCGAATGTGTGGACCGACCAGAGGTGCAATCATCGGTGCACTGATTTATGAAGGATTTGCAGGTACCGTGGAGGAGGCAGAAAAAGTGGCTTCTTCAGGAAAGATCGACTTTGCACCTTGTCATGAACATGCATCAGTTGGCCCCATGGCCGGGATCATTTCTGCATCTATGCCTGTGTTTATTATAAAAAATGAGGCTTTTGGTAATTCAGCTTTCTGTACCATGAATGAAGGTCTTGGTAAAGTTTTGCGATATGGCGCTTATGGGCCGGATGTGATTGAAAAACTCCGATGGATGGAAAAGACCATGTATCCGGTATTGAAAAATGCAATCACGAAACTGGGTAAAATTGATCTGAAGAATATTATATCACAGGCATTACACATGGGCGATGAAGTACATAACCGCAACCGTGCAGCAACTTCGCTCCTTTACCGGACAATTGCTCCTGCTATTGTAGAAACATGTGATAATAAAGACGATACAATTAAAGTTTTAAACTTTATCAATGGGAATGATCATTCTTTTCTGAATTTGTCCATGCCTGCCGCAAAAGCATGTCTTGATGCCGCGCGAAATATATCATTCAGCAGCATCGTGGTGGTGATGGCAAGGAATGGTACTGATTTTGGAGTTCAGCTTGCCGGAACAGGCGATAAATGGTTTGTTGGAAAATCTCCCGTTCCGGATGCATTGTTTTTCCCGGGATTTACCAAAGATGATGCAAATCCTGATATTGGTGACAGTGCAATCACAGAGACACTTGGACTTGGTGGGTTTGCCATCGCTGCTGCGCCTGCCATCGCACAGTTTGTAGGGGGAACAGCCCAGGATGCAATTCAGTACACAATGGATATGTATGAGATCACAGCGGGTGAGAGCAATGTTTTTCAAATCCCTTCCCTGAATTTCCGTGGCACACCAACGGGTATTGATGTCAGAAAAGTGATTGAGAAAAATATCACTCCGTTTATCGATACGGGTGTTGCACATAAAAATCCCGGTGTCGGGCAGGTTGGTGCGGGTGTGTTAAGTGCCCCGATGGAACCATTTACAAAAGCGTATGAAGGCCTGGCTGAAGAAATCGAAAATCATAACTAAAAAATTTCAATCTAAAATCGTAAATCGTCCATTCGTAAATATTCATCGGTATCAAAAATATTAAATCATTCATTAGTAATAACTTATAAATATTCATTATGAATCCACAAGATGTTTTCAAATTCATGAGTGAAGTTAAAATTCACGACCTTACCCAGCGGTTGAGTATTCACACACCGCCATGGCCCAGTTATATGCCATTGCAAATTCAGTATTTCAAAAGAATTGCCGGAGCGCACATGGGACAGGGAGCCAACGGTCAGATCATCAAAACCAGTAATCATGTTGGAACTCATATCGACGGTGAAATTCATTTTCATTCCAGTGGGCGAACGATAGGGGATACTCCGCTTGATTTTTGGTATGGCCCGGGGGTAGTGGTGGATATTTCTGATGAGGTTTCCGACTATAGCTTATATTCTCCGGAGATGCTCATGAAAAAAGCGGAAATCAAGAAAGGAGATATCCTGATCATCAATACCGGGTATAATAAATATGCGTGGGATCAGCCTGAATCTGATGAGCTCAGGTATTTTGTCAAGCATCCGGGACCAAGTCCGGATTTTCATCAGTGGGCTTTGGATATGAAGATAAAATGGATCGGTGTGGATTGCGGAAGTGCAGATCACCCGATGAATACGATCATCCGCGATTGGCATCCCAAACGGTTCAGGGAAGCTGAAGCAAAACTGATTGCTGATTATGGAAAACCCTGGGATGAGATGTTTCCACCTGACATTTACTACCAGGTAATGCACCTGAAGTTGTTCCCGAAGGGCTTGGTACATGCCGAAAACCTGGGTGGAGATATCCATAAAGTAAACAATAAACGCGTTTGGATAGGATTGTTCCCTCTGCGGGGAATCGAGTTGGAATCTTCCATGTGCCGTGTGATAGCAATAGAAGGATAGAACAATCAACAACTAAAATCCTCTTTTATGGCAATCCCTTATGAATTCGCCTATGAAAAACCGGCAACGTTGGATCTGGCGATAAAACTTCTTGGTGAGCATGGAAAAAATGCCAGGTTATTAGCCGGCGGAACAGACCTGGCAAACCAGATGAAGCAAGGCTTTCGTGTTCCGCAACTCCTGATTGATATCAAAGGAATTCATGAACTGGAGGTAATCAGGATGGTTGCAAACGAACTTCACATTGGTGCGTTAGTAACTTTTAATGATATAAGAAGCTCCAGGTTAATCAGGGAAAAGGCAAATATCCTTCATGAAGCAGCCGGGATGGTTGCTTCAACAGGAGTCAGGAACCGCGCTACCATGGTTGGGAATATCTGTTCTGCGGTGGCTTGTATGGACAGTGCAACCCCATTGCTTGTTCATGAATCGGTCGTTCATACACTAAGTGCAAATGGTGAAAAGAAATATCCGATCCAGGATTGGTTTATTGACAACCGTAAAACCGCCATTCAGGATGACGAAATTGTGACTCATGTTTCCATTCCGATCCCTGAAGAAAAATATGCTGGCGCTTACCAGAAGATGATGAGGTATTCAGGAGAAGACCTTTCACAATCGAATGTGAGTGTTTTGATGCTTTCAGACAAACAATTCCGTGTTGCCTTTGGTTCTGTCGGGCCGATTCCCAAAAGATCTCCGAAAATCGAGAAACTTCTTCATTCCGAAGGAATATCGAAGGAAACCATTGATAAAGCCAAAGCGATGATCGAAACTGTAATTGCTCCGATTACTGATGTTCGTGCTACCAAAGAATATCGGATGCACATGACGAAGGTCATGTTCGAAAGAGCACTTAACACTGCAATGGAACGTTATAAACAACCTCGCGTAATCTCATATTAACCAGAAATATGAAAAAGATATCATTTCTATTAAACGGAGAATCAAGGGCAATCTATGTAGCGGCCAATGAAACGTTACTGGAAGTGCTGCGTGACAGGATGGGGACAAAAAGTCCTAAATGCGGATGCGACAGTGGCGATTGTGGTGCATGTACAGTAATGCTGAACAACAAAACTGTCAGAAGTTGTCTGGTATTTGCCATCGAAACAGACGGACAGGAAATTATTACTTTGGAAGGAATTTCAAAAAACGGCCTTTCTCCGTTGCAAAAGATGTTTCTTGAACGTAATGTGTTTCAATGCGGATATTGTGCACCGGGTATGATCTTATCTGCAACTGAATTAATCAACAATAATCCTCATCCTACTTTGCATGAAATCAAAGAGGCGATAGCCGGGAACTTATGCAGGTGTACAGGATATACTCCGGTTGTCGAAGCGATTCTTGAAATAACCAAACAGGAAGTATAATGGATGCATACAAATATATCGGTCAGCCGGTCGTAAAAGTCGACGGAAAAGAAAAAGTGTCAGGAGCAGCCTTATTTACGGACGACCTGGAGTTCGGCCCTGATCTGCTGTACGCCGAAGTCGTGGAAGGCCCGCATGCACATGCGATGATCAACAGCATCAATATTTCGGATGCCTTAAAAGTGCCTGAAGTATTAGCGGTTGTTACCGGAAAGGACTTTCCTTACAATTTTGGGCTTTACATGAACGATCGTTATATTTTTGCCCAGGATCGGGTTCGTTTTTTTGGAGAACAGATTGCGGCAGTGATAGCACGAACACCCCAGGCTGCAATCAAGGGTGCACAATTAGTGAAGGTGAATTATACTCCACTTCCAAAAGTCCTAAGTCCTTTGGATGCTATTAAAGAAGATGCTGAAATTTTGCATCCTGATTTAAAAAATTATGTACATGTTCCCTGGTTTTTTCCAAAAGCTGACACCAACATTGCCCATCATCGTAAAATAAGGAAAGGCGAGGTGGATAAAGGATTTGAAGAAGCCGACTATATTTTAGAAGACACTTATGAAGTTCCCCGTTATTCGCATTGCGCCATTGAATATCATGCAGCAGTAGCAAAATACGATCATTCCGGAAGACTTACGGTTTGGGCTTCTTCGCAATCACCAAATACACAGCGGAATTTATTTGCAAAAGCACTCGCTCCTTTGGGTATCCGGCATAATGATATCCGGGTTATTGCCCCTCATGTGGGTGGAGGATTCGGATCCAAAGCCGGGGTGACAATGGAGATCATGGCGGCAGCAATCGCAATTAAGGTACAGGGTCATCCGGTGAAAATGATATGGAACAGGGAACGGGAATTCTATAATACTTACCAGCGGTTGGGTGTTGTTGCAAAACTGAAAATCGGTGTAAAAAAGAATGGTACCATTACCGCCTTAAAACATGACCTGTACTGGGATGCCGGAGCTTATGTTGAATATGCTGCAAATGTGGTAAATGCGGTAGGTTTATCAGCAATAGGTCCTTATAACATCAAAAATGTTTCCATCGATTCTTACTGCATCTACACGAATCTTCCGCCTGGCGGCCCGTACCGTGGATTCGGTTATTCGGAATTTCTCTTCGGATTAGAATCCCATATGAGCCGGATTGCAAAACACCTGGGTATTGATGACGTAGAAATCAGACGGAAAAACATGATCAGGGAAGGAGATCTCACGGCATATGGTGCACACATGAATCCCAATGGTTTATTGGAAGCTATCGACAAAGTTGCCAAGGAAATTCAATGGAATACAAAGATCAAATCAACAGATCCAGACCTGGCTATTGGTAAAGGATTTGCTCTGTTCTGGAAGGCTCCGGCCATGCCTCCCAATGCTTCATCTTCATGTTTCCTCAAATTCAATGAAGATGCAAGCATCAACCTTTTGGTTTCCGGAATGGATATCGGACAAGGATTTCTGACTGTCATGGCGCAGATCGCAGCGGAAGTTCTTTCAGTTCCGACCAGTAAAATCCGGACTGAAAACCCCGATACTGACAGGAATCCTTACGAATGGCAGACCGTAGCTTCGCATGTTACCTGGAGTTGTGGAAATGCCGTGAAAAATGCCGCCATCGATGCAAGAGACCAGATCTTTTCACTTGTTGCAAGAAGTAAATTTTTGCCTGTCGAATCCTTATATCTGGAAGATGAAAAGGTGAAATGCAGAACGCAGCCGACGTTTGAACTTGCCCTGAAAGACTTTATCATCAATGGAATCCAGATGAATGATGGAACATACAGGGGAGGTCCTGTAATTGGTCGCGGGATTTTTATGCCAGAATTCTCCTCCACCAATGCCGATCCTGAAACCAGCCAGGGCGGACATCCCAACGTTCACTATACGGTAGGTGCGGCTGCAGTGACATTGGAGATTGACAAGCAAACCGGAAAAATGAAAGTGCTGAAAGTTGTGGAGGCCATCGATGTTGGGAAAGCAATAAATCCTGACCTGGTGAAGGGGCAGATCATCGGCGGTTTATTGCAGGGAATTTCCACTGTTCTTTATGAGGAGATGAAGTTTGACCACAGGGGAAAAATGCTGAATCCCAATTTTACCGATTATAAAATCCCTACAGCTTTAGACATTCCTGAAGAAATTGTTCCGATCATCATTGAGGTACCCCAGCCTGACGGCCCGTTTGGAGCACGCGGTATGGGAGAACATCCCATGATCCCGGTGGCACCGATGATTGCCAATGCCATCGATGATGCATTAGACATTCGTATTAAATCGATGCCAATTACGGCAGAGAAACTATGTCTGGAAATATTGAAAAGCAACAAGTAATTTTTCAAATTTATTTTAATGTGTTAAAAGTAATTTACGATTGGACGATTTACGATTTCAGATTGAAGTTTTTGATTTAAGATTTACGATTTCAAATAAAAATTAATCGTCGATCGTAAATATCACAATCTAATCGTAACTCGTAAATCGTCCAATCGTAAATTGAAAAAGTCTCAGGATAAACCAGTTTTTCAAGTAAATAATCCGAATAATATATAAATGAATCCATTAGAAAATATCAAAATCCTCGATCTTAGCAGGGTTCTCGCAGGCCCTTACTGTACCATGATCTTAAGTGACCTTGGGGCGGAAGTGATTAAAGTTGAAATCCCTGAAACCGGAGATGATTCACGGTCATTCGGCCCTTTTAAAAATGGGCAAAGTCTTTATTTCCTTAGCATAAACCGTGAGAAGAAGAGTATTTCACTGAACCTTAAAACAAAAAGAGGAAAGGAAATTCTGAAGGAGTTGATCACAAAAGTAGATGTAGTGATCGAAAATTACCGGCCGGGAACAATGGAGAAGCTTGGTTTGGGGTATGATGAGCTCAAATCAGTTAATCCTCAAATAATCTATGCCGCTTCATCGGGTTATGGGCATACCGGTCCTGATTCTTCAAAAGCTTCGTATGATATACTTGCCCAGGCGATGGGAGGGGTAATGAGTATCACCGGATGGCCGGATTCGCCTCCTACCCGTGTAGGAATGTCGCTGGGCGATATCACGGCATCGCTTTATACAGCCATCGGTATTCTTGCAGCGCTGCATGAACGAACAACTACCGGTTTTGGGCAAAAAGTAGATATTGCTATGTTGGACTGTCAGGTTTCAATCCTTGAAAATGCCATTACGCGCTACCAGGTAGAAGATAAATCACCGGAACCCCTTGGTAACCGGCATCCAACTATTACTCCTTTCCAGGCTTACAGGGCAAGTGACGATTATTTTGTGATTGCGGCAGGAAATGATGCACTGTGGGTTAAATTATGTGAAGTAATTGACCGGCCCGACCTTGCTACTAACCATAACTTCTCAACCAATAAAAACCGGACACATCATATTAAGGAGTTGAATGAGGAACTTGATAAAACCATCCGCACCAGAACAGCGGGTGAGTGGATACAGATTATCGATAAAGCCGGAATTCCCTGTGGTCCGATCAATACCATCGATAAAATAATGGCGGATAAACAGATACTGTCACGAAACATGATTGTAGAAGTTGACGATGCAAAAGCAGGGAAAATTAAAATTGCCGGGAACCCGATAAAAATGAGCTCCATTGCTGAAAAACCTTATCGCAGGCCTGCTCCTGAAATCGGAGAAAATAATCTTGAAATTTATTCGGGGTTGTTGGGGCTTTCTTCAGAAGAGATTGACCAACTCAAGGTAAACGGTGTGATCTGATGAATTACACTTCCACTTTATTTCTTTCTCAATCTGTACATGATTTACGAAGTGGTAACATCGACCTGGAAGATTATATCACCCGGATCTGCGACAGGATTGATTCTGCGGATCCTGTCATTCATGCATTACTGCCGGAACCTGGCCGCAGGCAAAGATTGATCCGGGAAGCCAGAGAGTTAAAAAAGATTTATCCTTCTCCTGTCGATAGACCAAAGCTATTCGGAATTCCTATAGGTGTCAAGGATATTTTCAGGGCAGATGGGTTTCCAACAAAATCCGGTTCGCAACTTCCCAAAACACTCTTTGAGGGTAAGGAATCGTCTGTTGTTACAACTTTGAAAAAGGCCGGAGCGCTTATCTTAGGGAAGACAGTAACAACGGAATTTGCCTATTTTGAACCAGGATCAACATGTAATCCGCATATGCCATCGTATACTCCCGGAGGCTCAAGCAGTGGATCTGCTGCTGCTGTGGCTTGTGGATTCACAACTTTGGCCTTGGGAACACAAACAATTGGCTCAATCACCCGTCCTGCTTCATTTTGCGGAGTCTTTGGATATAAACCGAGCTTTCAGCGAATTGCTACAGATGGGGTAATTCCCTTTTCGGAATCCGCGGATCATGTGGGTTTTTTCACGCAGGATTTGACAGGAATTGAAATTGTCGCTGCTATTCTTTGTAACCAATGGAATGCCATCATCAGCTTACCTGAAAGAAATCCGGTAATAGGAGTCGTCACGGGCAGCTATCTTGAGCAAGCCAATGATGAAGTGCTGCAATTCTTTGAAGCAAAAATTCATCAATTGGAACAGCGCGGTTATAAGGTGATCAAAGTTGATGCTTTCGGAGATATAGAAAGTATTAACTCAGCGCATCGTAACATGATAGCTGCCGAATTTGCCGGAATTCATGAAATGTGGTTTAAAAATTACGAAAAATTATATCGGAAAAATACCAGGGATCTTATATTGGAAGGTAGACTGATTAATAAGGAAACGGTTGACAACGCAAGGCTGGGGAGGAAAGTTTTAAGAGATCGAATGGAAGGCGTTAAAGTAAAACATCAGATTGATCTGTGGCTTTCTCCTTCTTCTTGCACCGCAGCTTTGGAAGGATTGACTTCTACGGGAAGTCCATTGATGAATCTTCCCTGGACTTTTATGGGATTACCTACCATTTCTGTTCCTTCCGGAACAACATCCGCCGGGCTGCCATTAGGATTGCAATTTGCAGGTTCTTTTATGCAGGATGAATTACTAATTGCCTGGCTGAAAAAAATAATAAAATAGCATCAGCATGCATGCAGACATTGTTGCTTGCTGCGGGGTAGTTCATTGTAAATTAAACTCATAATGCAACCGGTAAAAATTGCTGGTCGTGGTGTATTTTATTCAATGAAATTACTTTCAACTAATTATATTTGTAAATCATTTCGAACAGGTAAATGATTTTTAATTCACTTATTGTTTTTTCTTACCACAGACGCAAAGAATCACTTTCTATAGCTCAGCTTATCGTAGCTTCAGCGGTGGTCTTTCTCAAGGTAAATTCTGAAAATCATAAATAAACCCATGAATATGAAAACGCCCATTTTTAAAGTGCAATTTTTTCAAGGAATACTGATGACGTGTGTTCTTTTTATTCCGGTCCTTCTCCTGGCAGAAGGCAGCTGGCCAAAGGAAATTAAAACGGCCAAGTCAACCATCGTTATTTATCAGCCACAGCCTGACTCAATGAAAGGAGATCATCTTTATACCAGAGCTGCCATTTCTTTTACCACTACAAAGATCATTGCACCTGTTTTTGGCGCAGTTTGGTCAGACTCCAGGTTCAGCACCGACCGGGAGTCAGGTAAATGTACAATCTTTGATATAAAAATCCTGAATGTGAGATTTCCTGGTATTGATACGATCGACCCTACCAAGGTTCAGCATTTTAAAAAAATCCTGGAAGAGGAAGCAGCAAAATGGGAAATGGAATTTTCTCTTGATGAACTCAAGTCTTCCCTTGCATTAAATAAGGTTGCTGCAGGCAAATCCGCCGACTTTAAGAATGATCCCCCGGAAATCATTTACGAAAAACAAAATTCAGTGCTGGTTCTCTTTGACAATGATCCGGTTTTTAAAGAATCCGGAACTTCCGGGCTTAAACGCGCGATCAATACACCCTTTCTGGTGTTGCAGGATGTGAAAGACAACAGCTATTACCTTTTCGGGGCTGATTACTGGTACAAATCATCTGATCCGGTAAAATCTCCCTGGAAAAACATTCCGAAGCCCCCGTCAAATGTTGCAAAGTATTTTGATGAATTGAAGAAACAGTTTGATTACTCAGACCCCAACGCCCTAAAAGCAGAGAATAAACAATCCGGGAATAAAACTGCAGGTGCGCCAAACATTGTTGTCCGTACCAAGCCTTCTGAACTGATCCAGTCAAAAGGAGAACCCAAATATGCACCGATCCAGGGAACACAGCTTCTCTACATGACCAATACTGATGACAATATTTTTATGACTATTGACAAAAACCAGTATTTCATCCTGATCTCCGGAAGGTGGTATCAGTCGTCCGTCATAGCCGGTCCCTGGTCATTTATTGATTCGGAAAATCTTCCGCCCGATTTTGCCAGGATTCCTGAAGGATCAGAAAAGGATATCGTATTGGCTAGTATTGCCGGAACCAATGCGGCTAAAGATGCTGTTATGGATGCGCAGATACCGCAAACAGCAGCTGTTGATCGCAAGTCAGCCAAATGCGAAGTAAAGTATGACGGAGATCCGAAATTTGAAAAAATCAAAGGAACCAGTCTGGCAAGAGGTATGAATACCAGCAGTACTGTCCTGCTTTTTGATAAGACATATTATGTTTGCGATAATGCTGTATGGTTTATTGGACACGGCCCCACAGGACCATGGGTGGTAGCAACTTCAATTCCTGATGAAATCCAGAAAATCCCGCCTGAAGATCCGTCTTACAATGTCAAGTACGTTTACATCTACGATGTGCAGCCTGATGTAGTTTACATCGGATATACGCCAGGGTATACAAGTTGTTATATTTATGGTACAACGGTAGTTTATGGGACAGGCTGGGCTTATCCACCATTTTATGGCCCCTACTATTACCCGCGTCCTGTAACTTATGGATTCAGTATGAACTACAATCCATGGTTTGGATGGAGTATGGGATACTCCATGTCGGTAGGATGGTGTACATTTAGTGTGGGAGGTCCGATGGGTCACCCGGGTGGTTGGTGGGGACCGCCGATGTACCGCCCGCCGTATCCTCCGCCATATAATCACTACTATGGCTCAAGGCCTCCTGCCTATCGTGGTGGTGGTAACACCATTAATATCAACAACAGTCACAATACCAATATTTATAATAATAGAACCGATGGTAGTGCAAAGCCGGCGCGTCAACCATCGGCATCTGTACGGCCTGCAACCGGTAATCAGACGGGAAACAAGCAACCTGGTGTCAATGATAAAACCCGGCCTGGAAGTAATACCGGTACAAAGGATGCTAAACCTTCAGACCGTGCTGCAGGCCAGAAAAACAATGTCTATACCGATGGTAAGGGCGATGTTTACAGGAATAACAACGGAGACTGGCAGAAGAATAATGGTAAAAATTGGGAATCTACTCAGCCAAAGCAACAAGATAGAACTGTTCAGCCGAAGCAGCAGGATAAACCTGTCCAGCCAAAAACACAGGATCGCAGTGGATTTAACCAACAGGAGATGGACAAACAAAATTCAGCGCGTGAAAGGGGCACCCAGAACATGAATAACCGCAGCAGCATGCAGCAATCCTCCCCTGCGAGAAGCAGCGGAAGCTCCAGGATAGGTGGAGGCGGAGGCCGAAAAAAATAGAAGCTTCCATGCCGGTCTCTTCTGCGTGCAGCTGATCCTTCAATTATTGCAAGAATGATTATGATATTAATTGCACTAAAGGCGTTGTGGTGTGAAACATTTTATTTTTTTCAGATCAGATTAAAAAAAAGTGTACTTTTGCAATACATTGCGGGGTGGAGCAGAGGTAGCTCGTTGGGCTCATAACCCAAAGGTCATAGGTTCGAATCCTGTCCCCGCTACTAGAATACTGAAAGCCTTGATTGGCGCGGTTTTGCGGACAACGCCAAAAGAGTTTGAGACAAATGAGACAAACTTGGGACTTTAAACACAATCCTAAAACTCATTTGAAACAAACTTAGGACAAAAAGAGAGGCTTAGCAGTAGGGAATAAAAAGGGTTCTCCCGAATGGATGTCTGGTGTTTTAAACACCAAAAAGGGATGAACTACAAATCAGCAAAATTGAATGACGCCAACGGTGATTTAGGTCATCGTTGGTTTGTTTTTTATTACTTCCGGGATCCCGACACGGGAAAGTGGGTGCGCTTTCGCACCTGGATAAGTGCACAACTTATAACCAGGAGCCTGCGATACGACAGAGCCAAAGAAATACAAAAAGAAATAAACATTAAACTGCTACAAGGATGGAATCCATTTGGAAAGCAGAATAGAGGCTTGACCTGCATCGTACAATGTCTTGATAAATTTTTGGAAGCCAAAGAGCGTGTAGTGCGTGAACGGACAATAATTTCATACCGATCGTATATTAATCATTTCAAAAAATGGCTTGAACTGAAGCGCTACGATCAACTCGCTGTAGAATCTTTTTCTTATTATATGGCGGGGGAATATATGGATTCGCTAGGATCCGTTAAACCTATTGCAAACCGTACGTGGAATAACATCCTTCAAGGGCTGCGATGTTGTTTTACTTTTTTAGTCGAAAAGGAATATATCATTATTAATCCTTTCTGTAAAATAAAATCGCTTCAAGAAGTACAAGCCGAAATAAATGCTTTCAATAAAGATGAACTTGATATTCTCCGGGAAAAACTTCCTACATATAATCATGATCTTTATGTAATTGCCCTTTTAATATTCAACTGTTTTCTTCGCCCCCAGGAGATAGTTCGTCTTCAAGTTCACCATCTTAAGGAATCAACCAATGGCCAACTCAGAATACCAGGGAGCGTCTCAAAAAACAAGAAAAGCGAAACAATTGCCATCACACCACATCTTCAAATAGAATTTAACAAACTTAACCTGGAATACCCAGGTGATTATTACATCTTCGGATTACACATGAAAAGAAATGAAAAAATGGCGGCTCCTACAAGGATTGCTGAGTGTTGGCGTAAATTTGCAAAAGAATTTGGGATTAAAAAGAATATTTATGCATTGAAACACACCGGCAATGGTATGGCATTAGAGAATGGGGCAAACATTCGCGATCTTCAGCTCCAGAATCGACATTCCTCACTGGATCAAACTCAACGATATCTTGACCGGTTTAGCAGGACTGTTAGTGAAAAATTCATAAATAGCTTCCCTAAATTATAATCTCTGCAACAATTCAAAATTTGTAAAGAGTTGCGAATCTGATCACACTATAACAGTGACGATCACACTATAACAGTAGTGATCGTTACTGACAAGGCACCTTTTCCCACAGCATCAACAATATAGAAATACAGCCAGTAATCCTTGTAAAGCAATGGATTATAAAATAGTGTTGTTTCAGCACCATAGATAGTAGCCACCATTGGATCCTTAGTCAATGAATCACCAACCAGATCAGGATATTGTCTATGCTCGATATAAAATCTTAACTCTCCTTGAGCAGCATTTACAAAACCATCAACCCTGACAACAGTTTGGTTTTCAAATAACCTGATAAAAGTATACCCCATACCAACGGTAGGATTAGCGATATTCAAATGATATTGCTTATACTGAATTACTTTATCAGTTTCTTCCCAACTAAGCCAAACCGATCCATTCCAGAGATAAGCAGCCTTTTTTCCTGTATCATAAAAAATCTGTCCTTCAACCGCATTAGGTGGCTTGGATAATCTGTTATGCAATACAGCATTGAGTAGTTGATTTTGCTGCAGATTAATACTTTTTTTAAAAATTGGCATAAAGAGGAAATGAGTTTACTTAGTTACCCGATGATCACAATCTGCCCGGTGATAGCAGTTGCGGAAGTCCATGTTACATCACCTAATGAATTTAAGACAATATCAACTTCAACGGAATAACGTGTTGTAGAAATAGTCTCATAGGCCATTACCATAACATCTGTTCCGCAGCCATGTGTTGCTGCTGAAATGGTTTGAGTGGTAACCCCGGTGATGGTACCAACATATTTTTTTGTCCTGCCGGTGGTTTTGACATCAACATAAGTTTTAGTGGCTTTCTGAGTTGCCAACTTTACATCACTATTGGCGGCCAGTGTTACATCCGTATCAATAACACCGGCTTTGAAATTATCGGTTTCCAGGTTGCTGATCGTGTTGTTATCAACATCGATGGTCTTGTTGGTCAGCGTCTGGACTGCTGTAAGTTTTACCAGGTCAGAAGATTCCGTATTGTCAACACCATCGAAATCTGATCCGGTGATAGCCGAGGCTTTGGTTACATTGGCTATGACCATATCACCAATAGTAACACCGGCATTTGAAGGAGTGCTAACCCCGGACGTGGTTCCTGCAACCGTCACTTTCCAGAACCATCCTTTTTGAATTGTAGTGATCCCCTGAGCAGCAATTGTCTGGCTACCATCAAACGTGCCTTTGTAAACCATCCCGGAAGTGATCTGACCCTGGACATTGGCAATCTGGCCATCGACATAGGTCTTGGTAGCTTTCTGGCTGGCTACTTTGACATCTGAGTTTGCATTCAGTGTCCCATCTGTATCCAGGTAAGATAAAGGCATTTGTTTGATATCATCCACGTTGGAAAGCCCGACCTGTGCCTTTGTCGTTGCATGAGGGTTTGCCGTCGATGCAATATGGGTATCAATGACAGCATGGGTATTGGTGCCCCTGTTCACCAGTGTGTTGTGGTCAATGGAAGAAGGATCAACCGATTTCACCCAGGCCGTTCCGTTCCAGTACTTTTCATAATTGTCCGTTGTATCGAAATACTTCTGACCTTTTATCGGGCTTGACGGAGCTGAAGCCAGGTTCTGAATTACAGCATTCTGCAATTCGTTTTTGTTAAAGTCCAACGGGACCAATACTTTCTTTGCCATTTTGTTTAAGGTTAAGGTTTGTAAAAGGTTAACTGTAAATTATTTTTCCACTTGACACAGGATTA
>CAIWTA010000282.1 GCA_903915465.1 uncultured Bacteroidales bacterium
AAACTAAAACGCCTCTTTATAAATGATGAAGTAAAAAAGTATTTGCCTCCGCAACCTGCTTATTCATGCTTATGATAATGTGGACGACACGAGAATGTGGGAGATTATTATTGTACACATTCCTCTGCTTAAAGTCGAAGTTGAAAAACTTCTAAGAGATTGAAAGAGTGAATCAGTTTATAGTTTATCGGAGCGAAGTGTAGATTCCGAGGTTCGGAACGGTGTCCCTTCCTGAAATAGCTTGACACATTTTGAGGGCAAAAAAAACTCAAGAAATGGAAGAAAAGACTATCAGTAAGGCAGAGAAGAGGTGGATTGTAAGAGAGATACAATCCGGGCGAATGACCATAGGCCAAGCCAGAGAACGATTTGAATTGCAAAGCAAGAATCCTGTATCTCTATTGAAAAATTGGATTAGACAATACAGTTCTGATATTGTTTTAACTTTACCGGTGATGACTGAAAAGGAAAAACAAAAACTGGATGCAGCCCATAAGCGGCTCAGGCAATTGGAAAAGCAATTGGAAGATGCGCAGATGAAAAATATTGCCCTTGAAACCATGATTGACATTGCTGAGGAGCAACTGAAAATCGTTATCCGAAAAAAATCTGGGCCCAAACCGTAACACAGCTCCGGCAGTTTTATCCTCACAAAAGCGTGCGGTATTACTGCTGCCTGTTTGGGCGCAGCCGTCAAGGCTGGTATGAGCAAAGCAAGCATATAGAAGAGCAGCACATGGCCAATGCTATTGTGCTGAAGCTGGTAAAGGAAATCCGGGAGGATTTACCGATGGCAGGAGTTCCCAAACTGCATTTTATGATGCAGGATAGCCTCCATGCACACGGCATTAAAATGGGCAGAGATGCGCTGTATCAATTGCTTGGAGAACACGGGTATTTGATCCGTTACCGCAGAAGGAAACCTTACACCACCAACAGCAATCACCCGTACAAGAAATATCCCAACCTGATTGGAGATATCAAATATCTCACCCATGCCGGACAACTTTGGGTAAGCGATATTACTTACATCAGTTTAAAAGAGAAGTTCTCTTATTTAAGCATTGTTACAGATGCCTATTCACACAAGATCATCGGTTATTGCCTGCATCCTTCCTTGCATAGCCAGGGTCCGATAAACGCCTTGGTGATGGCTTGTAAATCAAAGCGAGGAGTCTCCCTGATCCATCACAGCGACCGGGGCTCACAGTATTGTTGTGCGGAGTACGTAAGAATGATAGAGCACTACGGCATACAAATCTCCATGACTGAAAAAGGGGATCCCTACGAGAATGCAATTGCTGAAAGAGTGAATGGAATTTTAAAAAGCGAATTCTTGTTAAATAAAACTTTTGCATCCTTGAGTGAATCGCAGGAAGCTGTAAAGAATGCAATTGAAAAATACAATAACATTCGTCCGCACGACAGTTGTGACAAGCTTACTCCCGTAGAGGCTCACCAGGGAAACGGATTCCTTCGCAGGCGCTGGAAAACCAGGAAAGAAAACGAATTAATGATTATTCAAAAAACCTAAAACATGATATTGAAATATTGATAACTCGAAGGGGAGTTATCAACATTTCAACATCACATTAACATCATTAAATTTAATAAAAATGAAAAATAAATCACCGCCTGTAAGCTACATTAAGGAACAAGCTAAACACTTGTCGCCTGTTTTAAGGAATAGCAAAATCAATTGTAAGAGCTTTAGTAATAATCCTTACAAACGACAATCCAAAACAGGAGTAACAAACAAAATTGTCAATCTAAAACAGGAATAAGAACTGTTTTTGTAATAAAAAAACAGGAGTAAACAATTTGTTTGTATGTTTGGTTCGGGATTAACCAAAATCCTGTAAAGTACTTTTAGAAACTGCCTCAAAAAGTGTAAGGTTTTTTTAGGAAGGTACACAAACACTGAAAAGTTACCTGTAATCACTGCGTGTTTGCAGGTAACCTTGATGCGGTTTTTCAGAATCTTAGCCTGCTTTTCATTCTCCTGAAAATGTATTCCGGTCTTTTAAATGTGATTAAAAGTGATTCCTATATGGTTACACATCTTCAATTGGTAATTAGAAGTATATGAATGGTGTTAAACAGTAAAC
>CAIWTA010000283.1 GCA_903915465.1 uncultured Bacteroidales bacterium
TAAATTATGGAGATCAACGAAATGAAATCCCTAATGTTCCTCTGAATACTTTACATATTACAGGGAAAATTTATCGCTGGGGAACATTTTTTTCAGCCGACACCCTGAAAACATTGAATGATGCCCTTACCTCCTATTTTTCTATATTATCCTCCGCCGATACTAAACAATCGCCTTCAAGGCAGGCTTTCTCGAGAGGTTTATGAAGTAACCGGGATAATCCCTGTTTATTCATAGTGAATGAAGAATTCTTTCAGGGGTTCGCAGGGACAGGCTTCATCTGTCCGCTTTGTTACAGCGTTGTCCGGATTTGCTACAACCATTCATACAATTGATATTCTGATTATTACAATTTCCGCTAACAAGTCTTTAACAAAGAGTGTCCGGTTTCGGCTAATTCAATAAAAATTGTCTTTTTGATAATATTATTAGCATCTTGATATTCTGATATTTACAATATTTGGTCCGATATTTGCTTTAGTTTAAGCTATCAATCTATTTTGTGCTATTGAAATAGCATTCAATTATTTCGTGTCCATAATTTTTATTGCTACATATTTTATTTTAAGTAGTGATGTTCCTGACGCTTGCGGGACTGTACGGTTGCAGTCTCGTTTAAGCGGAGGGAAATTCGCCAACCCGTTCCGGGATTTCCGCCCTGATTAACAATATAATACTCCACTTCCCGGAAATACATGATTCCACCGAATTGAGAAAAAATCGCAGACGTAAAAAAGGACGTCAATGCTATCCGTCGCTTGTCTTAATTTCGGAAGAATCGTTATCTCGTACAAAAAGCTAAAATATCTTGCCTGGCATTACCACAGAAAAATTACGGAGATGGTCAAATGAATACCAGTTGATACATCCGGATTCGGTAAGGGGAATGATCCGTGAACACAATATAATCCCGAAAGAAGTGACCCCACTGTTGAGACAGAGCAATAATTGGGTATGCCTCAGGATGGAAATGATAGAGCGTTTATTAATAGAGGTACAGGATGAGACAGCTCCCGGCAGTATCAGTTTAAGCCGAGGAAATGTCAATTTACAATTGTCTTTTGTGACCAGTGCTGATAATGTTGTTATTTTCCAATTTTAATCATGTGATAACTTGTAGAAAAAAGTTTTGAGGAGATAATCAAAATGTACATTCCGGGAGGGCAATATTTCCCCGGATTTAGTGTAAGAAGATTCTTTCCTGAGTGAAGAAGATAAATTTGTTGAAAAGTAATTTGTCCCAGCTCATTATAAAGCGCTGCGTTAACCTTTTCCCCTTCTTTTGAAAAACAACAAACGAATATGTCTTCCATAAATGGATTAGGATAAACTGAAATGTTTTGGGTCTTTTTTTCAGTTAAACCCAGGTATGAGATAGCTGTTGAGAAATCAGGAATCCCATAACCAGTCAAAGTATCCGGGTTGTTGTAATGGTTTGCACTCATTTCAATGGCGTTGTAAAGGTTGGAAACACTGACATCAGGTTTGGATTGCCAGAGACAAGCCACCAGTCCTGCCGTGATTGGAGATGAGAAAGAAGTTCCGCTTGCATGTCTTATTGTTGAATCAGGGCCTGCAACCACGGCCGATCCACCCTGTGCAGCCACATTGGGTTTTACCTTGGTTCCCGGCAACCCATGTGAACTGAAGGATACATATAGGCCATTCGCGTCAACTGCTCCGATGGCTAAAACACTATCGCCATCAGCCGGTACACCGATATATCTCCATGGTTGGCTGCCGTCATTTCCCGCACTATTGATCACGGCGATCCCCTTGCTGGCTGCTGTGTTAGCTCCCTTTGTGGCAAGTGCCGTATGTCCGTCAAGATCAGACCATTTATGGTTCCATAGTGGTGAGTCTTTAAAAGTAGTGTACCCAAGTGAAGAATTAATTACATCAGCTCCGACACTATCTGCTGCTTCAGCACCTGATACCCAGTTGTATTCCTCGATATAATTCTCTGGACCGGCATCTTCCGTTCTGAAAAGCCAGTAACTTGCTTTTGGCGCTGTACCTATTATTTCTCCCGGCAGGTTCCCTCCCATTGTTGAAAGCACAGAAGTTCCATGTTCATACTCCTGGTAGACATTATTTCCGGGTAGTACAAAATCACGTGTACCAAGAATCTGGTTATTTGTCCGGAGGCTGTCAAAGACAGGTAACACATCAGCATTCAGAAATCCTGCATCAAGAACAGCAATAACTTTACCTTGCCCCCTGTACCCCAAATTATGCAGAGAATCCCCTCTTAACATGTGTATCTGATTATATGACAAACCATAGTTATAACTTCTTGAGGCAGATACAGAAAAGATCTCATTCCTCTGGACGGGAATTGAAGATTCTTTTTCAAAACTGAATTTTTGGTCATCATCTGGTTTTTTACTTTTCTTATACCCTTGGGATTTTAATACCTGTTTGACAAATGGAAGCGCGCTGATAGCCAGCAATGCAGAAGGATCCGTGGTATAAATTGTAACTCCATTAAACCATTTTGTCCGGTTCAGCAAAGTGACGCCGGTTCCTGCCACAGCACTCACATAAGCCGGATTGACCGGCAAATCTTGTGTTGTGGTGGCCACTGATTGTCTCACGCGTCGCTCGATAGAACGGGCAGAAAGAAACTGCTCAGGGTGCTCCACCGAATAAGGAGTCCCATTTTTATCTGTAAATTCCACAAAGTATTTGTCCGGGGCAATCTGTGCACATACTGAACAGACAATGAAAAATATCAATAAGATCAGAAATTGTCTCATTTCATGTAAATTTGCGTAAAATTATTAAAATTATTGCAATGTTTACACAGAATGACATCCTCCAGCTTAAAAGTAAAGGGATCGAACAGGATCTGATTTACAAACAGCTGGATCAATTTCATCATGGTTTTCCATCTATTCTGCTTCTTCGTCCTGCCACCTGCGGCGATGGTTTGATAACATTCCATCCGGATGAAAAAGAATATTTCCAGCGGTATTATGATTCTCATGCAGGGAAAACCAAGGTTCTGAAATTTGTTCCTGCATCAGGTGCTGCCACGCGAATGTTCAAAAACCTGTTTGAATTTATCGCATCTGTTCAAAAGGACAGCAAGGAATCAGAGAAGTTCATGGAAGATCAGGATTTTAATTCCGTTTATCATTTTATCACGAATCTAAAGCAATTCGCTTTTTATCCCGGTTTAGAAAGTGTACTTCAAAAGGATGGGAAAAAGCTGGATCAGTTGCTATCCATTAAAGACTATTGCACAATAATTGAATATCTCCTTTTAGAAAAAGGGCTGAATTATGTCAACCTTCCTAAAGCATTGCTGGCTTTTCATCGCTATCCGGACGGGTTCAGGGTGGCTGCAGAGGAACACCTGGTTGAGGCAGCGCATTATACAATTGATGATCACAGGAATGCTGCAATTCATTTTACCATTTCACCAGAACACCTTGAGAAATTCAATGAAAGGATGAGTTTAGTGAAAGAGAAATACGAGTCGCTATACAAGGTTCGGTATAACATCCGTCATTCCATTCAGAAATCATCGACTGACACCTTGGCTGTGGATGAGCAGAATATCCCTTTCAGAAACCCAGATAAAAGCCTGTTATTCAGACCGGCCGGACATGGAGCTTTGCTTGAAAACCTCAATGATACAGAGGCGGAAATCGTTTTCATTAAAAATATTGACAACATTGTTCCTGACCACCTGAAGACAACTACCTATGAATATAAAACGCTTATTGGCGGGTATCTTTTAGAGATGAGGGACTTGATTTTTACATTTCTCCAAAAGGCTGAGACGAATGATGTTTCAGAGGATGATGTGGACAAGATGATTGACCTGGCCAGAGTCAGGTTTCATATCTCTTTTCCCGATGGGTTTTCAGAACTAGAAATGGAAAGAAAGAAAAATTTCCTTGTGAAAAAGCTGAATCGGCCATTAAGGGTTTGCGGAATGGTAAAAAACGCTGGCGAACCTGGAGGCGGTCCATTCTGGGTAGAGAATGATAAAAAAGAAGCATCTCTTCAAATCGTTGAATCTTCACAAATGAATTTGAAGGATCAGTCGCAACGGCAAATTTTTTGCGCTTCCACACATTTTAATCCCGTCGACTTGGTCTGTTGCATCAGAGATTACAAAGGAAATGCGTTTAACCTCCACGATTTTGTTGATGAATCCACTGGTTTTATTTCTTTGAAATCCAGCGGGGGTAAGAATCTTAAAGCCCTGGAACTTCCCGGCCTCTGGAACGGTTCGATGGCAAACTGGATTACTGTTTTTGTGGAAGTCCCTTTGATCACTTTCAATCCTGTTAAGACTGTGAATGACCTGTTACGAAATGAACATCAATAAATCTATCATGGTGAGAGCAAACAAGTTCATTTTATTTATCCTGGCTATGGGTATCTTTTTCCCGTTCCTTGCCATCGGCAAGGGATATATGATCAGATTCAGGGTGAAAGGATTGAAGGACACAACCTGCATGATCGCTACCTATTATGGGAATGGAACTTATGTAAAAGACACCCTGAAAGTAGATGGTTCCGGCCGATTCATTTATAAACCCAAGGAAGACTTCCCAAGAGGCATTTATATTGTTGTGATCACTGACAAAACCTATTTCGAATTCATTATTGACAAGGACAAGAAGTTTTTGATGGAGACTGAATTACAGGATCTTTCAGGGAAAATGGTTCTATCCGGGACTCCGGAAAACTCTCTGTTTTACGATTATTTGCAATATAACCGAAGTAAATACGCGGAAATCCAGTCTCTTCAAGCGCAGGAGAAAAAGTACAAAGACATCAATGATTCACTGAAAGCAATCGATCAACGTATCATTGCGCTCAACGCCGGGATGATCAAGTATAAATTAAACATTGCAGAGAAGAATCCTGATTCTTTTGTGGCTTTTTTCATAAACGCAATGCGTGAACCGGAAATACCGGAAGTACCTCTGCTACCTAATGGCCGTAAAGATTCCACATTTATCTATCGTTATTTTCAGGCGCATTTTTGGGATGGAACGGATTTTACCGACGAACGGCTACTTCATACGCCAGTCTTCCATAACAAATTAAAAAAATATTTCGAAAAGGTCGTAGTTCAGACCCCTGATTCCATCATTCATCATTCGGATATTCTCATCGAAAAAGCCCGTAAAAACCCTGAGATGTTCAAATACTTAGTTTGGTTTGTTACCTATACTTTTGAAAATTCCGAGATCATGGGGTTTGACAAGGTTTTTGTTCATGTTGTTGACCGGTATTATGTGACCAAACAGGTTACCTGGCTGACTCCTGCTGTTATGGAGAACATCATCAAAAAGGGGAAACGGTTAAAGCCCTTGCTTCTTGGAGAATTAGCCCCGAACATGATCATGATGGATACTTCAAACCAATTGGTATCGATGCAAAGCATTCAAGCTGATTTCCTTGTTCTTCTTTTTTGGGATCCGGATTGCGGGCACTGTGAGGTGGAAATTCCAAAGCTTAAAGAGCTTTATGAAAAAGAAAAAGATTCACTGGGGATTAAGATTTTTACAGTCTGTTCAGATTCATCATTGGTAAAATGGAAAGCTGGTATACGCAAGAAAAAGATGAATTGGATCAATGTTGACGGGCCACGCACGCTGACAGGCGACTACCACGATCAATATGATATCAGCACCACGCCGGTAATCTATTTATTGGATAGCAGGAAAATTATCATCGCCAAACATCTTCTTGTCGACCAGATCCTCCTGTTTCTTAAGAATTGGCTGAGGCAGCGGAAATAAAAAAATGGCCACAATTACAAACAAGGATTGTGGCCATTTTAAGATACTAATTATGAGTAGTTTATGCATTCACAGCATCAACAACTGCTTTGAAAGCTTCAGGATGATTCATTGCCAGATCGGCAAGGGTTTTCCTGTTTAAAGCGATCTTTTTCTCAAGTAATTTGCCCATAAAAACCGAATAAGACATTCCATATTCACGGACGCCGGCATTGATGCGTGTAATCCATAATCCTCTGAAATTCCTTTTTTTGGTTCTACGGTCGCGGTACGCATAACCCAACCCTTTTTCCAGGGAGTTTTTAGCTACCGTTAAAACATTTTTCCTTCTTCCAAACTGACCCTTGGTCTGTTTTAGAATTTTCTTTCTTCGTTGCCTTGAAGCAACCGCATTTACTGATCTTGGCATACTTTGTTTTTTTTACTCCAGCGTCCCTGTCCGGGTCCTTAAAGCTGGAAGCAAGTTAAATAATCCGTGGATTAACCGTTAAGCATAATCTTTACATTGGCCTGATCCGCCTTGTCAACGATGGCAGAATACGTAAGGTTACGTTTCCGTTTTGTCGATTTCTTGGTAAGGATGTGGCTTTTGAAAGCGTGCTTCCGTTTAACTTTTCCGGTACCCGTCAATTCGAATCTTTTCTTGGCACCGGATTTTGATTTCATTTTTGGCATTGGTCTGTTTTTATAATTGTTATTGTTAGGTCCTATATGGTTTCCAGAATAAGATATTGGATGCGCATGCAGGATTATTTTTTTGGTGAAATGATCATGATCATTCTTTTTCCTTCCAGCTTAGGCATTTGCTCGATCTTTCCATAATCAACGATTGATTGTGCGAATTTCAGAAGGATGATTTCGCCCTGCTCTTTGTAGATGATTGATCTCCCTTTAAAGAACACATCTACCTTGACTTTAGCTCCATCTTTCAAAAATTTGATGCAATGATTCAGTTTAAAATTGAAATCATGATCGTCGGTATTAGGTCCAAGTCGTATCTCTTTAACAATTACCCGGGCAGTTTTGGCCTTCATCTCTTTCTGCTTCTTTTTAAGTTCATACAAGAACTTTTTATAATCAACAACCTTGCATACAGGTGGGTTGGCAGTTGGCGAGATTTCAACAAGATCTAACCCCAGATTTTCGGAAATGTTAAGCGCTTCACGTATGTTATAAATACCAGGCTCATTTACATTATCCCCGACAACACGAACCACGGGTGATTTTATAAGTTCGTTGATTTTGTGCAAGGCTTCTTTTTTCTGAAATGGCCTGCGACCTCTGTTGTAACTGTTAGGAATAGCTATTGGGTTTCCCTCCTATGGTTTTAGTTAACACTATGTTTTATCGATCTAAATATCCGCAAATTAAAGATCTCCGGATTGTCTTTTTACTTCTTCATTAATAAATGTAATAAACTCCTCAATTTTCTGTGATCCAAGATCACCGGAACCATGTTTACGGACAGAAACAGTTCCATCCTGTTCTTCCCGTTCTCCAACCACAAGCATGAATGGAATCTTCTTCAACTCTGCATCCCGGATTTTTTTCCCGGCTTTCTCGTTGCGGTTATCAATTTGGGTGCGAATATCGGCATTATTTAGGACTTCTAAAACTTTTTCTGCATAATTCTGATATTTTTCACTGATTGGCAATACGATAACCTGTTCAGGAGTGAGCCATAGCGGGAAGTTTCCAGCGGTATGTTCGATTAACACAGCCACAAAACGCTCCATAGAACCAAAGGGTGCACGGTGTATCATGACCGGCCTGTGTTTCTGGTTATCACTGCCAATATACTCCAGCTCAAAACGATCCGGAAGATTATAATCGACCTGGATTGTACCAAGTTGCCATTTACGGCCCAATGCATCCTTGACCATAAAATCCATCTTCGGTCCGTAGAAAGCAGCCTCACCAGGAACGATGACTGTTTCCAACCCTCTTTCTTCGGCTACTTCCAGGATGGCCCTTTCTGCTTTTTCCCAATTTTCATCGGAACCAATATATTTTTCCTTATTTGTCTTGTCGCGAAGAGAAATCTGTGTGATGAATTCTTTAAAATCCAATGCTTTAAAGATGAGCATAACAATATCCATTACGGCTTTGAATTCATCTTTAACCTGATCAGGGGTACAAAAGATATGCGCATCGTCCTGTGTGAATCCACGGACACGTGTGAGGCCATGGAGTTCGCCACTTTGTTCATACCTGTAAACTGTGCCGAATTCTGCAATGCGCAGTGGAAGCTCTTTATATGAGCGGGGTTTTGAATTATAGATTTCACAATGATGCGGACAGTTCATCGGCTTAAGAAAAAATTCTTCCCCAGGAACCGGTGTAGCAATCGGGCGGAAGGAGCTTTCCCCATATTTCTGATAATGGCCGGAAGTTTTATAAAGATCAACATGTCCGATATGGGGGCAGATGACCTGTTGATAACCACCTTTTTTCTGCACTTTTTTCAGGAACATTTCCAGGCGATCGCGCAAAGCGGCACCTTTGGGAAGCCACAATGGCAAACCTGCTCCTACTTTCGCTGAAAAGGTGAAAAGCTCCAGTTCTTTTCCGATCTTCCTATGATCTCGTTTTTTCGCTTCTTCCAGTAGTACAAGATATTCAGTAAGTTCTTTCTGCTTGGGGAAAGTTATTCCATAGACACGGGTCAATTGTTTCCGGGTTTCATCACCCCGCCAGTAAGCACCTGCAATTGCAAGGAGCTTGATAGCTTTTATCGGGCTTGTATCCTGGAGGTGAGGACCACGGCATAAGTCGGTGAATTGGCCAGATTCGTAAAATATGATTTGTCCATCAACCAGATCCTGTAAAAGCTCAATTTTATATTCATCGCCCTTTTTCGTGAAGTATTCAATGGCTTGATCTCTCGGAATTTCTTTGCGGATAAATTGTTGATTTGAACGGGCAAGTTCGAGCATTTTATTTTCGATCTTCGGGAAATCTTCGGATGAGATCGGATGATCCCCAAAATCAATATCGTAGTAGAAACCATTTTCAATATGCGGTCCAATACCAAATTTAGTGCCTGGAAAAAGCTGTTCTATTGCTTCAGCCATCAAGTGAGCTGAAGAGTGCCAGAAAGTTCCTTTTCCTTCTTCATCATTCCAGGTCAACAGTTTCACCCTGGCATCAGAATTAATTGCACGTGCAGCATCCCATACTTCATCATTTACCTTAACTGAAATTACATTTCTTGCAAGACCTTCGCTGATGCTTTTTGCAATCTCCATCCCTGTTGTTCCTTCCTGGAATTGCCGGACAGAATTGTCGGGTAATGTTATATTTATCATGAATCTAAGCCTTAGTTTTTAGGGGTGCAAAGATACGATTTTTATGGAGAATAAAAAATGGGGGATGAATCATTTTCAGCTGGCGTGCGTTTGTAACGTGTGCCTGTTAACTGATTCCTGCTTCGCCGGAACCGAAGAAGCCAAGGCTGCCTATGTGGTGACTGTTCACTTTTAGTTATTCATTGTTCACTGCACATTATTCGCTATTAGCTTTTTCAGTGAACGATGCACAAATGCCAGTGAAAATTGAACAGATAACAATGAATAGCTTTAGGGTACCAAACAAACTGTTCACCCGGCTGAACCAGCTGGCGTGCGTTTGTAAAGTGCCTGTTACATTGCAAATGCCGCTTAGCTAAATTTTTGTTCCCGGCCGTTTAATGTGCGTCTGGGCGCACTCAATCCTGAACGCACCGGCATGAGAAACCGTAAGTCCTGAGGCCGACGTTCCGTTCCACGTCTTCGTTAATGTAGGCAAGCCACTGACTCCATGCGAGCGTAGCATCGTGCAGGAACGACGACCAGAAGTAAGCGTCGTATGTAAGACTGTAGAAACTGCCAACGTCGTACCTGACGCCGCCCGGAAGAGCAGTAAAGCCGCTGCTGTTGGTAGCGCCGGTATTTGGAGATAACCAATGAGTTAGACCTGCTTCCTTCATCTTACCGCCTGCTATACTCCCACCCAGAAAAGTCGTCAGGGTTATCCATTCCGCATCTGTTGGCAAATGCCAGCCTGTAGGGCAGATTCCTTTTACTCCTTCTGTAGTTGAGTATTGCATTGCCTCATCCCACTGGTAAAGGCCTCCATAAGTGTTGCAGTTGGCTTCAAGATCATTATAACAGTATTTTTCAATAATACTGTTATTGGTTTGCCCACTTGTGCCGTTAATCCTTGTGCCAACATTAAGGTTTTGTGCCATCCAGCATCGCGAGCCAATTAACACTGTGCTATATACTTTCCCATCACGGGAGTCAGTTATGCTTGAACTTGAACATGTGCAAGAACTGGTTGTTTTATTGAGGGTTACTGGTGTTGAATTACCACAAGTATTGAAAGCCCACACATAACGAGAATATGCAGTGTTGCAAGTCAGTCCGGTTTCAGTCTTAGTAACAGCGGTGCCCATGTCGGTGGCGGCTGCATAGTTGTTTGTTGTGCCCCATTTATATCCTGTGGCGCCGGATACTGTATTCCAGTTCCAAACAATCTGGGCCATTGATGGAACCTGCGCTCCTGCTGTAGGCGCTGCGGGAGGATTGAGAGAAGTTGTTTGGGTCAGTGTTAACGCAGTTGAGTTTCCGCATGCGCTGTAAGCCCAGGCGTACCTGATATAACCTGTGTTGCAGGTAAGCCCTGTTTCTGTCTTTGTAATAGCAGTGCCCATGTTAGTTGCATTAGTGTAATTGAATGTCGTACCCCATTTATATCCTGTCGCGCCAGATACGGTATTCCAGTTCCAGACAATTTGTGTCGGTGAGGGAACATGCGCTCCTGTTGTAGGCTGTGCCGGAGGATTGAGAGACGTTGTCCGGGTCAGTATTGCCGCAGTTGAGTTTCCGCATGCACTATAAGCCCAGGCATAACGGGTGTAAGCAGTGTTGCAGGTAAGCCCGGTCTCGGTCTTTGTAACAGCAGTGCCCATGTCGGTGGCTGTACCATAATCATTGGTTGTATTCCATTTATATCCTGTGACATCTATAACAGTATTCCAGTTCCAGATTATCTGTGTCGGAGAGGGAACATGGGTTCCTGCGGTGGGAGCTGAAGGATTCAGGCAGTTGATTGCCATTGTGTACCATACTCCGCCCATAAACATTGACAGGGCACCCAAGCCATTTTCCCCACAATCAGTGCAATAAACTTGAAGTCCATCTGCCGGATCAGAAATTGCATTAAGTTCGGCATGAGTCATCCGGGGAGGAAGAAATCCTTTGTTTGTTGATTTAACATCCAGCATAGCAGAATTATCGGGAGCGCTGGCATCTGTGTTTACAGCAACCTGTGCCAAAAGTTGAATTGAAATTGACAGGAGGATTGTAAGAATGCTTGTTAAAAGTAGATGTTTTTTCATAAGATTAGGGGGGGGGTGATGAAGTTTTAAATTAAGTAGCTAATAAAAGGTAAATATACAAACTTTATCACAATCAGGAAAAAAATTCAGAATTTAGATACACCGTTGCTTGCAGCGGGGTAGTTCATTGCAGTATTACTTTCTGGGGCTGGCGAGACTGTACGATTGCATTCTCGCCCGGGCGGGGAGGGAATTTGATTCCATCCCCGATCGTCCCTCCATGTATTTGCGGATAATTCGCAGTAATTATCTAATCTGGCAATTGATGACCATTCCAAAGCTTCAGGAGTTCCCCATCCTGAGGCTTTTTTCTAGGTTTCGACAATCCGTATGGTCCAGAAGTCGTCGGAGAGATTTCCATCGGTCAGATATTCGTAAGGCATCGTGAAATAGCCTTTCAAACCCCAGTCAGTTCCCCAGCTGTTTCGTATGATGAAGCGTTTTGAAGTATCATCGTATCCAACGGCAAGAACAGCATGTCCTCCCTGGATGCTCTCGGTTTTTTTGGGCATGTTCAGTTTTCCGGTTTTGGCCACAGCCGGACTTTCGAAGCCATCGTAGACGGTAAAGCCAAAAACGAACGGGTATCCTTCAGCAAGGCAACCTTTCATCTGGTCGAGTTTGCGTGTCACCCGGTGATAGGAAAGTACCTGGTGATTGAGAGCTTCCCTATAGCAGGCCTTGCTTGGCTTATCTGTAAATTTCCCGATTTCGTATGGTAACATTGTTTCCGGGCAGACTCCCTGTTTACTCACACTCTTGACCCCGTCGCGTATTTCAGCACCATTGTCAAGGTTCACAGTATTCTCCATTACCCGTTCATTATAGTATATAAAGAGTCGGGCGGGAATGAAATCATGGGTTTTATCTTGCTTCAGGAGTTCAAACTCAAAGGCGGCTCCGATCGCATTGGCTGTGCAGCTGCCCAGCTCGCCCTGGTTATATACCGGTGGACAAAGTTTTCGCAGGTCAGCTTTTGCAGGAAGTTTTTTTACCACAGCACTTGATGCCGTGTACATTAAATCACGCTGGTCAGGCAGATCAGGCCGCCATCCATACCATTTACTGTTCTTAGCCATATTCTGGGTTTTTAGTTTTCAGTTGCCTACTCTATTCAGGATTTTCGACTTACTCCGGTGTTTCTGTAAAAGAGATCTATGCTATTAATAAGCTGGATATCCTGGTTAGAATATCCTATGGATCAAATTAGCTGAACAAATATAAATAATTTTTTCTTTTGGTAGTCTTCCTGTCATCTCCTTTATAAATTCTTTATACCAACCGGGTCAATCTTAACCGGCTCCTTATAAAACCTGCCGTTTCTTTGCAATGCGATACCTGATGAACAATCATGAACAGATCCAGAAGAAGTCCGATTTTCCCGAGGCTGCGGCAAATAATGTTTGGAAAGACCCGGGATCTGAATGATGAACGTATCATTCATAACCTTACCCTTGTAGCTTTTTTTGCCTGGATCGGGCTTGGTTCCGACGGGCTCTCTTCATCCTGCTATGGTCCTGATGAAGCCTACAGATTCCTGGGACAGTACCACAGCCTTGCAGTGTTTGTTGCAATCGGGATCGTTCTGACGATTATAATCATCAGCTCAAGCTATTCCCAGATCATCAAACTGTTTCCTTCCGGGGGAGGAGGCTATAAAGTGGCAACTAAACTTCTGTTGGTGTCCTGGTTGTACGTTACAGCATCAACGTATTTATCACTTTTGCCCTGTCGCAGACGGGAATGGTCAGGCACTGGTGGAAGGAGCGGAAAACTGAAAAAGGATGGATACACAAGCTGTTTGTCAACGGGATCGGGCTGATCATTACTTTATTTATCCTCTTCTCAGTTGTAGCTATTAAGTTCAGGGAAGGCGGATGGATCACCATCATTATAACGTCAACACTAATTCTTATTGTATCTTCTATCAAACGTCATTATAACTATGCAGACAAGCTGATCAAAAGGCTGGATGTCAAGATGCTCAATTTTGTAGATGAAGTCTTTTCACATGCTCCAGTCACGCGAGAGCCTGAGATCCCTGATCCAAATGCAAAGACAGCAGTGATCTGTGTCAGCAGTTTTAACGGGTTGGGTATATGCACCTTCATGAAAGTTAAAGAAGAGTTCCAGGAATATCAGAATATTGTTTTCCTGGAAATAGGGATTGTAGACTCAGCGAATTTCAGAGGAAATGATGAGTTATCCAAACTGCATTCCAGTATCAGAAAAGACCTTGAAAATTATTCGAAACTCGCCGGGGGATATGGGTACCATACTGAATGTCTATTAAACCATATCTGGTTACCAGCACTTCAAAAGCTTCTTGTCCGGAAAGCCTGCATTTCTTTTGGCTCTTGCGATTATAATACCGATATATGCTTTTTTATCCAGGGTTCCCAAAATAATTTTGACCTTGTTTCATGGAGCTTAAAATAAATTTAACCAGTCTCTTAGCCCCTTTTTGTTTATTGAATATTTTTCTGAAAAGGAATTGTAATTTTGCAGGATCGGTTTTGAGGAGGCAGGAGAATGATTGTCTGCTTTATCATGACCATTATCGGATTATCTAACCAACCAATTAATCAAACATCAAATGAAGAGAACACTATTCATACTGTGGTTGCTGTTTCAGATTTCAACAACATTGGTTATTGCCCAGAATAACAGCAAACTGACAGCGCCAAACAAAGTAAAAGTTTATTATTTTCATACTGAGGAACGCTGCCCGATTGATCAATCCGTTGAAGAGAATACGAAAAAATTGATGCAATCAACTTTTCAGGAAAAGATTAAAGACGGAACCATAGATTTCCGGATAATCAATACAGATGATAAAGCCAATTCGAAGTTGGTTTCGAATTTTGAAATCAATGCACAAGCTTTGTATGTTGTGAGGATTGAAAAGGGGACAGAGACCAAGAATGACCTCACTAAATTTGCATTTGATTATGGTCTCAGCAATCCATTAAAATTCAAAAAGGGTTTAAAGGATGAAATCGAGAAAATGCTAAAGTAATGATTTTCAGCAATCATGCTGGCCTGAATCAACGCTGTATATTGATGAGATGTTATTGCTGATTAATTAACATTTTCTGCATAACGATCTTTTCACGATCCGACAGGTTATCCATTTCCTGAACAGCCTTCTGGATCTTTGTTTTAAACTTCCAGCAGGTCATTTGCCGAAGCGATAACCTTCTTGCAAATTCATAGGTCGAGATTTCCTCATTTCTTTTACACACATTGAAGGCGATATAGAATGCTTTGCTGACAGGAAATTTGCAATTATGAAAAATGGTTCCGGTTGTGGCAGATTCTTCCTTTTTACATTTTGTGCATCTTCTTGCATAGGAAGTTTTACCCGGGCAATAATTGGTATTTCCGCATTTACGGCAGGAAAAGCCATTCTCCCATTTTAAATCTGCCAGGAATTCAAGGCACTTTTCATCACTTTGAAATAACTCCAGAAGCTTTTCTGAAGACAGACTATCATTAAAGATTTTACTCATAATTTGCAAAAGTAGCTACAAAAAATGAACTACCTGCAGATAGCAACAGGGTATCTGAATTCTAAATTCAAAATTCAAATGAGATTTGGGCAAAAGTAAAATGGAATAAAAAACAACTCCCAAATACTTTTGCTACAAAGTATCCGGGAGTATCCGGGGTGGAAGATGGGGATCGAACCCACGACCTCCAGATCCACAATCTGGCGCTCTAACCTGCTGAGCTACTACCACCATGAATGAAGTGGCAAAATTATACATTTTTTCCATAAAAACAACGCAGATTTATACATTTGTGAAATTGAGAAAATTCATGTAGGTTTGTTCCAAACGAATAGAGTGGAGAGCATTTGCTAATCAGAAAAACAAAATATGTTTCATCAGCCAGCTTGTCTGTCCTGGCCTGGAGAAAATTCAAAAAAAACAAACAAGGCTTTTACTCACTTGTTTTTGTTGGTATTACTATTGTTGCTGCACTTTCAGGTTACCTTATAACACCCGATTCTACTCCCAGTGCGAATGACCAGCACCTTGAACTTGGGTTGAAAAAACCAGGATTTTCAGTCACTATGGTTCCACTAAAGAAGGATCTGGAACATTCATCTGTGTCATTATTTTCAAAAATGCTCTGGGGAGCAAAAAATAGCGTCACTTATATTCCGGTCAATAATTTCAGGATTGAAGGTGATTCGATTATTTTAGTGGAGTACTCTGACCCGCCCTTGCTGGTACCTGTAGAAATAAAGTTGTCCATGAGCCAGGTTGAAGATCCTGTCAAACGAACATTTTGGTTAGGAACCGACCGTTTTGGCAGAGATTATCTCAGTGAGCTTATTATTGGTACACGGATTAGTCTTTCTGTTGGATTTATTTCTGTTTTCATTTCACTTGTGATTGGGATTTTTATCGGTGCCATAGGTGGCTTCTTTCGTGGTTGGATAGACAACATTGTGGTTTGGTTTATCAATGTTGTCTGGTCAATACCGACATTGCTTCTTGTAATTTCTATTACGTTTGCACTCGGAAAAGGGTTCTGGCAGGTCTTTATAGCTGTAGGACTTACCATGTGGGTAGAAGTAGCCAGGGTTGTGCGTGGCCAGATTCTCAGCATCCGTGAAAAAGAATATGTGGAAGCCGCAAAAGCGCTAGGATTTTCAAATTTCCGGATTATTTTTCACCATATTCTTCCAAATATCATGGGTGTAGTTGTTGTCATTTCTGCAGCCAACTTCGCTTCCGCCATCCTGCTCGAAGCAGGGCTAAGTTTTCTTGGTATCGGTGTACAACCGCCAATGCCTTCGTGGGGTTCCATGATCAAAGAAAATTATGGCTATATTGTTCTGGATTCTGCTTATCTGGCCATTCTTCCCGGGATCGCCATCATGTTGCTGGTTCTGGCATTTATGCTGATCGGAAATGCGCTTAGAGATGCGTTGGATGTGAAAACATCATTTTCTTGATGAAAATTTTCGTTCAGAATCAAGACAACCTTTTTGTTTTTGTTTCTTACAATTCCCTTTTTCAAGAAAGAAATGGAAAGTGAAATAAAAATCAAGGCCGGAAAAGTTGCGGAAATTAAAAAATTGCCCCAGTTTTTCCGTTCCGATGGTCAAATAATAAAATCGTAAAGACAATCCCATCCTCACAAGATACCAATCATAAAATGAAACAGGAAGATTGGCTTCAAACCAACTGGTTTCATATCTCGGAGTGATCGATAATTGCGCAGGTCTGCTTAATGATCCTGGTGCCAGGTTAAATCCATAA
>CAIWTA010000284.1 GCA_903915465.1 uncultured Bacteroidales bacterium
AAGCACATCAGATTATTAATGGTTTTAGCAACGCTCTTTACACTGGTGATGGTACTACCGGCCAGTGGACAGAATCCACCGCCTCCTCCAGCACATGGCCAGAACGGAAACCAAGCAGGTGGTGGCGCAACAGGATGTCCGCTCGATCGTACACAGGGCATCATGCTGGCACTGGTATTAAGCCTGGGCTATGCGGGTTTCGCACTGTATCATCGCGGCAAGAAAGAAGTTGTGAAATAGAAATCCTTCTAGCTACTTATGAAACCTCAGGTTGGGATCTCCCGGCCTGGGGTTTTTTATTAGCACATCCACCAAATATCAATCAAATCCAACCTGCCATCAAACAATAACAACCAGTAGCTAATTCCTGATTTTAGCACCTATCATTCCATCCAACATTTGATTTTGAAATTCAGTCTATTCGATTAACTAAACGGCGACATATCGGGAATAGAAAAAATCAAGCAATTACCTCCAAATATGCACCAAGTACACAATCATATCTAGAACCTGAATTCACAGAACCTTTTCAAACCTGTAAAAAGATCTTTTAACAATCTTTAACATAATCTATTTAGACTTAGTCTTAATATATATTAATTTTGAGCACTAATCATTAAAAGATCGAAATATGAAATATTTAAACATTCCCACAGAAACAAAGGGAGATAAAATAAAATCAAAAGTTTGGAATAGTGTTCGTTCGTTCATTCCGGTACTTGTGGTTATATTTTCCCTGTTCGAGGTAAAAACAGAGGCACAAATCTGTTGCCCTCAGTTCAAACTGCAAGATGCAGTTGAAATTTGCCCGCCCGAAGGGGCATGTAAGGGCCATGCTTCTACTGGTGGTACTGGTAATACAATGGCGGCTTGCAAGTTGACCATTCATGAGTATACGGTTTATCCAAATGATCCCGGTTTTACCTACACATGGACCATCACAGGTGGGACAGCGGCCAATCCGACTGTCAATCCGGTCGATGTATTATGGGGATCCGGCTCCGTAGGTTATATCAAGGTTGTCATGAGCAACCTGGGTATAGGCGGGTACTGCAAGGACTCCATTATCCAGGAAATTTGCCTTATTGACGGACCAAAAGCGAATTTTAACCTCAGTCCTTCAATTGTTTGTTCAAACAGCCCGGTTCATTTTACGAATACTTCCGGTGGAGGAAGTTCCTATCTATGGGACTTTGGTGACGGATCCACATCCATTCTTGCTAATCCTCCTGACCATAGCTACACATTACCCGGTACTTATACCGTTACATTAACAGCTTCAAACGGGAGCGCATCTCAACAGGCGCCAGATTTAAGGCCACCTTGCGGGTGTACTGACAAAATCTCTAAAATAATAACCGTACTGAACGGTGCAGGACCAACCATTGATGTGAATTGCTGTTACGGGACGGTATGTGCAGGCGATACTTCTTCATTTTGCACGTCAACAGTTTGCACCACTTATAACTGGAGCGTTACAGGAGGAACAATTATATCGGGAGCAGGAACAACCTGCATCAAGGTAAAATGGAATAACACCTACTCGGTTCCTACAACTGTGTCACTGGCTGTTCCGGGTTGTGCTTCAGCTCCCTGTGCCGGAACAACTACTTTGAATGTTCCTGTTCTTTATCCCAATTTCCCGATCAATGGTCCGAATACGTTGTGTGTGGGAGCCTCAGGAAGTTTTTTCCTACCGTCAATGCCTGGCACATATTATTTATGGACTACAACGGCACCCCCATTAACTTTTTCATTCAATGATAAAAATAAAAATACAGCTAATGTGAATATCTCTTTCACCCTGCCGGGAACCTATCTTCTCCAATGCCAGTATAATAACCCGATGGCCGGATGCAGCGGGATGAGTGTGATTGCAATCAATGTTCTGCCTGTTTTCTCAATCCAAGGAGATGAAACGACTTGCCAGGGTGATACTGTCACTTATACTGCAAGCGGAATGGCAACATGGGCGGTCACTCCAACTGGCGCTACTGTTCCTGCCGGACCATCGGTATCTTCTAATATCATATGGAATCTTCCAGGCACTTATACCATTACGGCGACAAATACCACACCCGGCGTATTTTGTAATCCGACAGCAGTCAAGGTCGTGCAGGTCGTTGCCAAGCCAATCCTTGGAAGCATCACTGGTACACTCTTTGCCTGTCCCGGAAAGAATTTCACATTTGGCATCACCTCCAACAAACAAGGTAGTCCTTTTGTATGGACAGCTTCAGGTGGAGGTACCGTAATGTCGCAAATGGGAGCCGACAGGGATTCTGCCGTGATTAAGTTGAACGGTTCTGGACCATGGACCATAAGCGTTTACCAAAAAATCGAGATCTCCCCGGGAAATTATTGTCAGTCATTGACCAAAACACTGGTTGTGAATCCTTATTCTGCTCCTGTTGTTACAGGTAATGGCAATGTCTGCGTAGATGCAATTGAAACCTACACTGCCAGTGGACCAGTCCCTCCGGGAGGAATCCAGTGGATCATTTCACCTTCCTATCAGGGAACTATCATCTTTCAGGGATCAAACACTGTAAACATTCGCTGGCATGGAACTCCCAATTCAGCGACTGTAACGGCTTCGCATTGCGGAGGTTCGGGAACCAAAACTGTTACTATCCTCAATCCACCAATTGTAGCCCCGATCAGTTCAAGCGGTCCACTTGGGTATTGTTTACCGAATATGCCAATCAATCTTTCTCTCAGCACAACCAGTGGGTTCTTCTCTTACCAATGGTATCTGAACAACTCACTTATCGGTGGTGCAAATGCCTTCTCTTATAACATCCCTAACGCAACATTTACCGGCCTGGGAACCTATTATTTTTCAGTTGCTGTTTCTAATGGTTCCTGTACCATTTTAAAAACAACCTATATTTATATTGACAGTTGTGCCGGGGGTGGTAGCGGTACACCAACCAACCCGGTACCATGCACCATCGATTTTACCATTAATCCAAATCCTGCCTGCGAAAACCAGCCGGTTACATTTACGGCTGTTCCGGGAGGCGCTGGGTTTACTTTTGCATGGGATTTCGGTGATAACGCGACTTCGTTCCAGTCACCAACAGAGCATGCCTACGTTTCTGCAGGTACCGATACTGTTACTCTCACAGCCACTATTGGAACCTGTATTGTAGTAGTGAAAAAAGTTGTTACTGTAAATCCGACACCATCATGTATAATTACGGCATCAGATACTGCTTTTTGTCCGGGAAATTTTGTGACATTGTATGCATGCACTGGTATGAGTTCCTATCAATGGTACAAGAATGGCAATTTGATCATTGGAGCAACCGGCGCTACCTATAATGCAGGTCAGCATGGGGAATATCAGGTAGAGGTTACAAATGGTTTCGGATGCGCCAACAAATCGAACAGTATTTATATTTATCAAAAAACACCACCTATTGCCCATATCACAGGTGATGGGTTGGTTTGTGCCTATCCCGCGGGATTTACATCATTTCCGCTTAGCGCATATTACGACAGCAATTATAGTTATGACTGGTCAACCAATGCCCCAGGGGCGTCATTTTCTCCCAATAATTCAAACAGCGCAAATTCCACTGGTGCAAGTTTTACTCTTCCGGGTATACTTCCTGTGACTTATTATTTTGTGGTGAAAGTCACTGACGTGATAACTACATGTGAGTCTTGGGATACTTTATGCGTTACATTTTTTGAGACTCCGCCACTGACAATGCCCTATTTCGCAGCATGTCAGGCAGGACCGGTAACTTTTACACCCAATCTGATCAACCCTGTCAAATACAAATACCATTGGAGCAATGGAAAGACAACACCGACCATTACAGTAGCTGCCCCAGGTAGTTACAGTCTTACCATTACGGACAAGTCAAGTGGTTGCTCTGCTACGGCACTTGCCGGAGTGATTTATCCAAAGCCGGACCTGAGCCTGTTCCCACATGGCTGCGACTCGATCATGTGCAAGACAGACACACTGCATATGTATATCCCGTTGCCACTTAGCTTCTACCCTCCATTCAACACCTATAGTACTGCATATCAGTCAATCAAGTGGTATGATAATGGAAATTACGTTACACCTATTGCCTCCGGACAAAATTTTAATTTTGTTGCTCCTGCCAGTGGTAGCCATCAGATTTCTGTAATTGTAAAGACAAACAATGGTTGCGCGGATACTGCAGGTGTTTATTGCCTGACCGTTATTTGCGGAGATATTCAGTTGAATTGCCCATCGGGACCGATAATCCTGCCTTGTAATTCACCTAATCCGACAACTGCTGATGCCCTTGCGGCTGTTGGTGCCATCACAGACAGTTGCCCTGGGCCCATCAATATAACGGTGACCGGTGGAACAGCTATGCCTATCTCCGGGTGCTTGTGGAAATCAGTATTTACCATCATGGCTTCCAATGGGTGCGGCCAGGCTGATACTTGTCTTGTGACCTATCAATGGAAGAAAGATACCGAACCACCAGTATTTTCAAAATGTCCGAATGGTCCTATAACATTACCTTGTAATGCGCCTCATCCGACAATTGCTAATGCGCTTGCTATTGTTGGTAGTGTCACTGACAATTGTCCTGGTACCCCAAATGTTGTTGTGACCGGAGGAGCAGCAATGCCCCTGTCCGGTTGTGACTGGACAGCAACCTTTACGATTACGGCTACCGATTCCTGCAACAATACTTCAATTTGTGCAGTAGTGTACAACTGGAAGGAAGATATTACGCCTCCCCAGTTTGCACATTGTCCGCAAGGTCCGGTTAACTTGCCTTGTAATACAAAGCCTATCTTAGGAGAAATTCTGTATGAGATTGGCCCGATAACAGACAACTGTCCGGGTCACATCGATGTTCAGGTAACCGGTGGAATACCGATTCCTGCAACAGGGTGTAACTGGACAACAACATATACGATTACTGCAACTGATTTATGCGGCAATATAAATGTATGTACTGCAACTTACAACTGGAAAGAAGACCATGTTGCTCCTGTTTTTGCACATTGTCCGAATGGTCCTATTTTATTGCCATGTAATTCACCCCGTCCGAAGGAATCTGATGCTATTGCAGCTGCAGGTGCAGTTACTGACAACTGCCCTGGTATTCTTGATATTCAGGTAACGGGAGGTGTTGCTACTCCGACAACTGGTTGCAACTGGACGTCAACCTTTTCGATAACTGCCACTGATTCATGCGGAAATTCAACATCATGTGCAATAACTTACAACTGGAAGGAGGATCTTGTGCCTCCACAGTTTGCACATTGTCCGCAAGGTCCGGTTAACTTGCCTTGTAATTCAAAGCCTATCTTAGGAGAAATTCTGTATGAGATTGGTCCGATAACAGACAACTGTCCGGGGCACATCGATGTTCAGGTAACCGGTGGAATACCAATTCCTGCAACAGGGTGTAACTGGACAGCAACATATACGATTACTGCAACTGATTCCTGCGGCAATATTAATGTATGTACTACAACCTACAACTGGAAAGAAGATCATCAGGCGCCTGTAATCGCACATTGCCCTGCAGGACCGATAAATCTTCCTTGTAATTCACCCCGTCCAACAGAAGCTGATGCTTATGCAGCAGCAGGTTCTATTACTGACAACTGCCCGGGTATAAATATTCATATAAGCGGCGGAGTTGCGACTCCAACAACAGGTTGCAACTGGACGTCGGCATTCACAATTACGGCCAGTGATTCATGCGGAAATACAACATCATGTACAATAACCTACAACTGGAAGGAGGATCTTGTGCCTCCACAGTTTGCACATTGTCCGCAAGGTCCGGTTAACTTGCCTTGTAATTCAACGCCTATCTTAGGAGAAATTCTGTATGAGATTGGCCCGATCACAGACAACTGTCCTGGTCACATCGATGTTCAGGTAACCGGTGGAATACCGATTCCTTCAACAGGGTGTAACTGGACAACAACATATACGATTACTGCAACTGATTCCTGCGGCAATACAAATGTATGTACTGCAACTTACAACTGGAAAGAAGACCATGTTGCTCCTGTATTTGCACATTGTCCGAATGGTCCGATTTTATTGCCATGTAATTCACCACGCCCGAAAGAAGCTGATGCTATTGCAGCTGCAGGTGTTGTAAC
>CAIWTA010000285.1 GCA_903915465.1 uncultured Bacteroidales bacterium
AATGGAAAAAGGGCGGAGTAAATATTTCGGGTGCAACAAATCCTACGTACACAACAACGACACTGGCAAATGCGGATGCTATTACTGTGGTGATGACATCAAATGCAACACCTTGTCTGACAAATTCTCCAGCTGTTTCCAATACAATCACCGCTGGAGTTTCCCCTGCGCCATTACCAACTATAACCGGATCTAACCAGGCTTGTGCAGGAACAACCGGCAACGTTTATACCACTCAGGCAGGCATGACAAACTATATGTGGAACGTTTCAACCGATGGAATTATCACTGCTGGCGGAGGTCTTAACGACAACACCGTCACTGTTACCTGGCCAGTCAGCGGATCTCAGTCAGTTTCTGTTAATTACAAATCCGGAGACGGTTGTATAGCTCCATCACCTTTCACTTACGCAGTAATTGTGAACACAAAACCTTCCGTAATAAATTCACAAAGAAGCTTTATTATATGCTCCAATACGAGTACGAACATTGTTCTTCAATCCAATATCTCACCATCCACGTTTTCATGGACAACAGGTCCAGTTTCCATAAATATAACGGGTTACAACAATGGAAATGGGGTTTCAATAAATCAGACCCTGGTCAACAGTGGAACCACATTAGGTGGTATCACATATTCAGTAACTCCAACAGCCAGTGGTTGCAGTGGGGACACTGCTAATTTTATCGTTTTAGTTAATGCTTCACCCGATGTTTCTTTCTCCCCACTAAATCCGTCAGCTTGTTCGGGGCAATCAGCAATCATCACGCTTGTATCCAATACGCCAGGTACTACTTTTTCGTGGACACCTGTTTCTCATTCGCCACAAATGACAGGGCAATCTGCCGGAAGCGGTACTGTACTTACCCAATCGCTGATAAATCCTCAACCTATACCAGGTACAGTCAGCTATGAGTTACAACCGACAGTCAATGGCTGTGATGGAACTTCCAGAATTGCCATAGTAACAGTTAACCCATTACCTGCTGTCGGTATCCTTGAATGTAATGATATCAGCACAACAAAAAATGCAAGAAAGATCATTCTGAAAGGTGGAAGACCTTTAGGGTCTGGTGGGCAATTCTCTGGTATCGGGGTGAGTGCAATCAGTCCGGGGGTCTATGTTTTTGACCCAATGGACAGCCAGGTTATTCCTTCACTCAGTGGATCTGAATACACAATATCCTATCGGTACACGAATTCTTTTGGATGTTATGATGAAGATTCAAAAAAAATCAGGGTATTTTTATCTAACGCAGCGCAGATTTGTCCGGGCATTGTGAGGGATGTACGTGATAATACTTCTTACCGGACTTTTCAATCCGGAACCGGAGCCTCAGCCCGTTGCTGGATGGCAGAAAACCTCAATTTCGGGGAAGCTGTTCTCGACCCGTTAAGCTCACAACAACGTGACAATTGTGTAGTAGAGAAATATTGTCCTGATAACCTTGCTGCTCAATGTGCTGCTTCAGGAGGGTTTTACCAATGGGATGAATTGTTGCAATATTCAAATACAGAAGGATCGAAAGGGATTTGT
>CAIWTA010000286.1 GCA_903915465.1 uncultured Bacteroidales bacterium
AATTGATAAGCAATGGGAAAGACAATAATCAAAAAGAATAACAGTCGCCAGATAAGCAGCCTTCGACGTCTTCGGTTCCGGCGAAGCCGGAAATCACACGCAGTTAGATAGAAGAAGGCGCAGCTGCGTTGTGGCGACGAGGCCGTCCGGCCTGAGGGCAATAATAGATAGAAAAATATTCAACTAAATCGTAACGAGGCAATTATCAATCCATTTCAGGACTTTACATCCGAAAGTCTTATAATTGTAAAAATTTCTGAGTGATAATGTAATAATGAAGAAACCTAATCGTCTTAACCTTGCAAATGGATCTCCAGAGATTTAAAATACAGGTCTTCCCACTTAAGAACAAACTGTTTCGCCTTGCAAAACGGTTACTTGAGGATCATGAAGATGCCCAGGATATTGTTCAGGAAGTTTTTATCAAACTCTGGGGCCGGCGCGAAAAACTGGACGAATACAGGAGCGTTGAAGCTCTGTCGGTAGTGATGACAAGGAACCTGTGTCTTGATAAATTAAAAGTGAAGAAATATCCGGTAGAGAATCTGGATAACCTGAAAGCAGATCTTCAGGAAACAGAAACGGAAACTTCGACTGACCTGTCAGAAGTTGTTCGGAAGATCCATATGATCATAAGGACACTTCCTGAACAACAACGCACAATAATGCAACTGAGAGACATCGAAGGGTACGATTTTGATGAGATTGCTGAAATTATGAAAATGAATGAAAATGCCATACGGGTAAATCTCTCCAGAGCAAGGAAAAGAGTCAGAGAAATTTTGTTAAACAAGGAGCTTTATGAATACCAAAGAAATTGAGGATTTACTTGAGAAGTATTATGAAGGGCAAACATCGCTGGAAGAAGAAGGGCAACTCCGGGAATTCTTCATCGGAGATATCATCCCTCCTCACTTAGCTGCTCATGCCGGATTGTTCCGCTCTTTCGCTGAATCCGGCAAGGAAGAGCTTTCAGACCAGGAGTTTGAAATGAAATTCCTCATGGCAATTGAAGAAACCCCTGTCATTTCAATGTATTCAAAAAAAAGAAGGCTGATCTACATCACCAGTCTGGCTGCAGGCGCGCTGCTGTTAACTGGTCTTTTCTTCACCATTACACAAGATGTTTTTACTAAATCTCCAAAAAATACCATCACAAACACTGTCCTTGCTTATGCAGAAACTCAAAAAGCATTATTGATACTTTCCGGAAATTTTCATATCGGAATTCATCAGGTAGAGAAGCTTAAAATTTTTGACAAAGGAATGGGGCAACTTCAGACTTTTCAGAATTTTGACAGAGGGATTTCCCAAATACAAAAGTTTTCAGATTTCTATAAATATCAAAAATTAGTTATTAACCCGGACGAAAAAATTCGTCCATAATACACTTATACTATGAAAAAACTAATGTTTTCATTCGCAGTTATGATTATGATTCTCTTGACTGCCAATACAAAAGCTCAAACGCCTATCGATAAAGTTTATGAAAAATATGCAGGAGAGGATGGATTTACAGCAGTAAATATTTCTAAGGAAATGTTCCAGATGTTCCAGTCGATGGGCAATGATAATTCAGATTCCGATGCCAAAGACATGAAAAAAATGATGGAACAGTTGAACGGATTGAAAGTTCTGACTTGTAATGCTGATTCCACTAAACCTGGAAAAGCACAGGCATTCTACAATGAAGTTTCGATTTTGTTTCCTGCTTCTGTTTACAAGGAGCTGATGACCGTTAATGATGGAGGAAATAATATTCGTTTTCTGACAAAACAGGATGCCGGGGGAAAAATCAGAGAAATGGTAATGCTTATGAAAGGCAAGCATGAATCCGTTGTTATGAGTCTTACTGGCTTAATCGATCTTTCTACAGTATCGAAACTCTCAAAAACACTAAATATTCATGGGATGGAAAACCTGGAAAAGGTGAAGCCCAAGAAAAAGTAGAAATGTTTGTTTGGTGGTTAATTAACCAATATGAAGAAGATTGCGGCTAGTGAAAGATATCAAGCTGAATGAAGCTTTCCGCTTATCGAACCCTTACCGAACGCTAATCGAATGAAAGCATACAGAGACCTCAGACAAAGCATGGACAAACCTTGGAGAAGCATGGACATAGCTTAGAGAAACAGAATGGAAAATAAAAATTAATCGATTATTCAAGCATATAAGCTATTGCAACAACGCCAGGTCCTGTATTAGCTCCCAGGGCAGGTGACGCCTGTTCAACAAAAACGGGTCTCTTCCCGGTTATTCTCTCCATCTCAGACATGAACCAATCGGCCGATTTCTGATTGTTTGCATGCGTGATGGCATATTCCCATATCTTATTCTTAGCGGCGATCTTCCCGATATTTCTGATGATCTTCTTCATACTTCCCATTTCCGTGAAAGATTTGGAGAGAAGTTCAGCCCTACCGGTTTCATCGATTCTTATTATCGGTTTCAGGTCGAGTAAACGGGCAACAAAGCTTTTAAAAGGACTTACCCTGCCTGTCCGGACAATATATTTAAGCGTGGTTACACTGATTCTAAGATTAGATTTTCCGATCCATTCGTTGATTTTCGAAATGATGATATCATCGCTTAATCCTTCCTCAATTGCTCTTGCAATGCGTAGTACAATGAGTCCGAGACCCCCAGTAAGTGTTTTAGAATCAAACACATTGATATTTTTCCCAATTCGCTGACCGACATCATTTGCGGCTTTAGAACTGTTAAAGAAAGTACCGCTCATCGCCTGGGTAAGGTTCAACCCAATAACTGAATCATAATGGGTGCAAAGATATTCGTACTTGTTCTGAAAATCCTTATAAGCGGGTTGTGCTGAAGTAGGTGAGTCCTCAAATTTTTCCATGAAGGAATAGAACTGCGGTGGCTGTATCGTCACTCTGTCGAGAAAAAATTGGTCGCCAAAATGAATACTCAGTGGCACAACATGGATCTGGTAGCGGTCGACAAGTTCCTTTGGAAGATCGCAGGTAGAATCCGTGAGTAAAGCAATATTTGACTTGCGGTTGTACTGAATCTCTTTTTGCATTACCATATCATCAACTTTCTGATAGGTAATATTACCATATTTTTGAAGTGTTGAGAATAACTCGGCAGGAAAATCTGTATGAATATGAATCCTCATTTTCATTTTAGAACCGGCAATAACGAGGGAATCGCCGCAATTCCTGATGACGTTCTGGATCTTTGCTTTATTGAGGTCAGTCCCGCTTAGCATGGCTTCCGCACAGTACCTGAAAGTAATAATATCATGTGAAACGGCGCTGGTATCGGGTTTTTCAGCAATCAGGTCAGCCCCAATTACCTGAATGTGCGAACTTCCTTTCGTGAAGAAATCCAGGAACCCTTCAAGAAACACAACAAATCCTTTGGCGCCTGCATCTACGACATGCGACCGGGCAAGAACTTCCAGTTGATTAGTGGTTTCAGTCAGTGATTTCTGTGCTATTTCGAAAGCTTCGACCAGTAACTTGATAAAGTCATCAATAATATCTTTCAAAGCATACAAATAGTTCGCCCAGTCCTTGATAACAGTCAGAATAGTTCCTTCCAGCGGATTGGCAATGGCTTCATAAGCATAATCCACGGCATTCCGCATGCTCACGGCAAACGATTTTATGTCGATGGTCTGATCAGTCTTGATCTCATTACTGAAGCCATAGAGGAATTGTGCAAAAATAATACCTGAATTACCTCTTGCACCAGTAAGGGCTGCATCTGCTATTGCGCCGGCAGCCTGCTTAAAATTGTCGGTTGGAATGATTGCATCCATGATTGAACGCATTGTGGATGCAAGATTTGTTCCGGTATCAGCATCGGACACCGGAAAAACATTAATTTTATTCAGGAGTTTTTGGTTCTCGAATATCCGCTGTGCACCAGACAAGAAACTGTAATAGAGCTGCTTCCCGTCCAGTTCTTTGATTTTCTGTTGAGGCTCTGTCACACTGAAGAATTTTAAAACCGGGCAAAGGTATATACATTCTATTTAATCTTCTTACACGAATTCAAATTTCCGGATTGGATCATTTTGTTCAGGTCATGCTCGATGTCCTGAAACTGACTTCTGCTTCCGCATTGATACATTTCCGTGATGGGATCATTGTCCAGTATCTTTTTCATGAGTTGATCTGCTGAAGGAGTATGCTGGAGTTTTTGGTACTCTTCATAAGTATAATCCAGAAAAGCCACATTCGTGCCGATTCCCCGGTTATCAAGAAGAAAGCCATTGGCAAGTTGCGTAGGATAAGCCAGTTTACCTTTGAAATAAAGATCTTTCACATCAGGATAAGAAGTGAGAGCAGATTTTTTTTCATTAAGGGCCACAGGAACATTTTGAGAATAATCAGACCTGGTTTTATAAATTATACAAAGAGGAGAAGAAACATTCTGTACTTTATCAGATAAACCCGGTGTGGAACTTTGTGAGGTCATGGTATGAGTACATGAAATGAAAAATAACATGGATAAAAACAACAGGAAATAACAGGGATCTTCTTTTTGCATAGGATCAAATATTTTAAAGTTTGGGGTGAAAGTACAAAATTAGTACAGAATTGATCCTTTAGTTTGCATCCTTATCGGCCAAAATTATTAATTTCTCTGTTTTGAGAATATTTATTAATTTTGTAGCTTCTTAAATTACAAACTTAAACTTTAATTTTATTCCATATGCAAAAGGTAATTTTTTCATTTCTTTTTTTAGTCTTTGCAGCATTTACTTTGCAGGCGCAAGATAATGCACAACCACCGGTTAACCCAAATGCTCCGGATATTTCTTTCGACAAAGTTGTGCACGATTATGGTACTATCTACCAGGGAGCTGATGGTACTTGTGAGTTCAAGTTTATCAACACAGGGAAGGAACCACTTATCCTTTCAAAACCAGCATCTTCCTGTGGATGCACAGTCCCAACCTGGCCACAGGAACCAATTCTTCCTGGGAAGAGTGATGTAATAAAGGTGACTTATGCAACCCATAACATCGGACCTATCAACAAAACTGTTACTGTAACGTCAAACGCCAAGACCAACAGGGTGGTACTTACGATAAAAGGAAATGTTGTGGCAAAACCAGCTGAGAAGTTACCCGAAAAAACTAACGAAAATAGCGCAACTCCTACTAACAAATAAACCAATTTATGCCTTCAATTTCCCTAAAGGGTAAAAAGATGCCAGCTTCCCCAATCCGGAAGCTGGTTCCGTTTTCAGAAGAAGCAAAAAAAAGAGGGGTCAAAGTGTATCACCTCAATATTGGACAACCGGATATTGAGACCCCCGAAAATGTCATCAACAAGATCCGGAACTTCGATCTGAAAGTTTTGGAATACAGCCATTCTGCCGGAATGATTTCCTACAGAAAAAAGTTGGTTGAATATTACAAATCCTGGAATATCGCTGTGACCCCGGAGGAGATGATTGTCACAACCGGAGGATCGGAGGCAATCTTGTTTGCCTTGAATACTTGCCTAGACCCCGGTGATGAGATCATTATCCCCGAGCCCTTCTATGCAAATTATAACGGGTTTGCGATGTCTTCAGGAGTAATCGTGAAACCGATTGATTCCTCCATAGAAAATGGGTTTGCCCTTCCACCGATTACCGCATTCGAAGATGCGATCTCGGGCAAAACCAAAGCAATCATGATCTGCAATCCAAATAATCCAACAGGATATCTTTATTCAAAAGAAGAACTGGAATCACTCAGAGACCTTGTAAAAAAGCATGATCTTTTTCTTTTCTCCGATGAGGTTTATCGTGAATTTGTTTACGATGGTGCGAAACATTATTCTGTGATGAATCTGGAAGGAATCGATCAGAATGTAGTGCTCCTGGATTCCATTTCGAAAAGATACAGCGCTTGTGGAGCAAGGATTGGCGTGATGATCTCTAAAAACCAGGAGGTGATGCGCACTGCCATGAAATTTGCCCAGGCTCGCCTTAGCCCTCCGACTTTTGGTCAGATTGCAGGAGAAGAAGCAATAAATACGCCTCCTTCCTATTTTACAAAGGTCATTGATGAATATTACGAACGACGGAAAGTTGTAGTAGATTCGATCAATAAAATGACTGGATGCTTCTGCCCTAATCCCGGAGGAGCCTTTTATGCGATGGCTCGTTTGCCTATCGATGATTCTGATGTTTTCTGTCAATGGTTACTCGAAGATTTCAATTGCGACGGAAAAACTGTCATGCTTGCTCCTGCAACCGGTTTTTACTCATCTCCGGGAAGAGGACTCGATGAAGTCCGCATCAGTTACGTCTTAAATGTTGAAGATCTAAGGCAGGCAATGAAATGCCTTGAAGCAGCATTGAAAGTTTATCCGGGTCGGAAAAAGTAGAAAATATAACTTTTTCAGTTCTTCTTATCTCTCGTTCAATCAGGATATAACAGGTATTTCTTCCGGATTTCTTTGAACTGAGAAATTTTTCCTGCCCAGCTTTTCCTGATTTCTTCTTCCGGAACTCCTTTAATGATTTGCTGCCGTAAAATCGAATTACCCGCCAGCTTTTCAAAAAACGGATTGAAAAATCCCGGGTCATTACCTAAGTTTTTGTATGCCATGATCAGCCACGTAAGATTGATCCTTCCAAAGAAACCCGGGTTTTCAACAAATGCCTTGTGAAGGTCAAGACCTCTGCAAGTTTGACCGTTCCAAACAGGACTGACAGATTCATTCTTTTTAACCTGAGGAATAAAAGAAAAGTTCATTTCCTTCATCTCAGGATGTCCGAATATCTCGAAAGGAGAAGAAGTACCCCGTCCTACACTGACTTTCGTGCCTTCAAAGAAACAAAGAGATGGATACAGATAAACTGCATTCATGTTACGTAAATTCGGTGAAGGTGGCCAAGGCAACTGATAACGAACCTGGTGGGTATAATTCTTCAATTGGATAACCTGTAATTCGCATATCATCCCATCTTTCAGCCAGCCTTCTTCGTTAACCATCTGGGCATATTCCCCAATCGTCATCCCATAAACTACCGGAACAGGATGAAGCCCGACGAAAGATGAATAAGCAGAATCCATTACAGGTCCATCGATATAGAATCCATTGGGGTTGGGACGGTCGAGAACCATCACAGGGATCTTGTTTTCTGCGCAGGATTCCATCACGTATGACAAAGTAGATAAATAAGTAAAAAACCTGACACCTACATCCTGCAAATCAAAAAGAACCAGATCAACGTCCTTCAGGTCGTTCTCATCGGGTTTTTTCTTTTTGTTATAAAGGGAAACAACCGGAACCCGTGTGATGGAATCGATGAAATTTCTGACAGGTTTTCCTGCATCAGCGTAGTCCCTGAATCCATGTTCCGGGCAAAAGACCTTCACCACGTTCACTTCACTCCTGATAAGGCTATCTACTAAATTGACAGAACCGATTGTTGATGCTTGATTGGCGACAACTGCAACATTTTTATTCTTTAACAAGGGAAGATATATTTCTGTACGGTCTGCGCCACAAGTAACTTGTGATTGGGATTGCAGCGAAATGCCTGTCAGGATCAGAAGTATAAAAACCCGAAAAAGCAGTCTTATGCTTTTACCGTCAGGCCGTTTACGGGTTGAAGTGAAAGTGGCGAGTATCAATCTGCTTCTTTTTTTAATTTAATACATTTGCAAAATAAACAAATATTCCTTGAACACCGAATATTTCATTGCGCGCCGTATCCTTTCTCATGATAAGGCCAATTTTTCGCGACCCATTGTCAGAATTGCAATTCTTAGCATAGCAGTTGGACTTGCGGTGATGTTTGTTGCAATTGCTATCCTTACCGGGTTTCAAAAGCAGATCAGAGAGAAAGTTATAGGTTTTGGAGCTCATATACAGATCTCCCGGTACGATGAAAATGCATCGATGGAAGCCAAGCCTATTTCAACCCGGCAGGAATTTTTACCATATTTAGCAAAAACCAAAGGAATAAAACATATCCAGGGTTACGCTACAAAAGCCGGAATCATCAAGACAAAAGATCAGATCCAGGGGGTTATTCTGAAAGGAATCGGAGAAGATTCTGATCCTTCCTTTTTTTTACACAAGATTGTCCAGGGAAATATGATCAAAATTTCAGATACGGGGAAAACAAATGATGTATTGATCTCGAAGAACCTATCGAATCTTTTAAAAATAAAATTAAACGATGACCTGAGAATGTATTTCATCTCCGGGAATAATATGCTTGGAAGAAAATTCAGAGTTGCAGGAATCTATGAAACGGGTCTGGAAGAATTTGATAAAATTTATGTCCTCTGCGATATCCGGCACATTCAGCGTCTCAACAACTGGAAGGCAGATGAAGTCGGTGGTTTTGAAATTACTTTAGATGATTTTTCCAATATCGACAGAATTGGAAAATATGTTTATAAACGGATAGGATTTTCATTAGACGCGAAGACCATCAAGCAACTTTATCCGCAGATCTTCGATTGGCTTGATCTTCAGGACATCAATGTGTTGATCATCCTGATTCTTATGATTCTTGTAGCGGGGATTACCATGATTTCCACATTGTTGATATTGATCCTTGACCGGACCAATATGATCGGAATCCTGAAAGCATTGGGAATGACAAATACCAGTGTACGGAAGATATTTCTGATGAAAGCGGTCTATATCATTGGGCAAGGACTTTTCTGGGGGAATGTCATTGGATTGGGATTATGTCTTATTCAACAACGATTCGCAATCATCACGCTTCCACAGGAATCTTATTATGTTTCTGTAGTACCTATCAACCTGGATCTGCTGAATATTATATTGCTGAATGGCTGCACATTGGGGATTTGTTTCCTGATGCTGATCGTTCCTTCCTACATTATTGCAAGGATCAGTCCGGTTAAAGCAATTCGCTTTTCATAAAGAAAAAATCAACTTATTCTTTCAGATGCAAGCCGCATTCTTTGTACTCCGGCAGCTCCCACCACCAGCGGCCGGAACGCACATCTTCACCAACCTGTATAGCACGCGTACAGGGAAGACAGCCAATGCTTGGGTAACCTTTATGATGCAGAGGATTATATGGGATTTTCAAGTCTCTGATTTGTTTCCAGACCTCCTCTTCTGTCCATTTGATCAATGGATTAACTTTTATCATCTGATTCACCTGATCCCATTCAACCAATTCCACCGATTTTCGGGTAACAGATTGACCTTTCCTCAAGCCACTGATCCAGACTTTCATTCCCTTTAATGCCCGTTCCATCGGTTCTATCTTCCGAATTCGACAGCACAGTTTTCGGTTTTCAACACTTTCATAAAAGAGGTTTATTCCTTTATTGTTGACCATTTCCTCAACTGCGGTTGCATCCGGATGGAAAACGCGGATTTTTATCTTGTATTTCTTTTGCGTAAGGTCAAGCAGGTCGTACGTCTCCTGGAACATCCTCCCGGTGTCAAGTGTGATAATGTTGATGGAAGGATCGGATTCAGCCAGCATGTGAGTGATCACCTGGTCTTCTGCACCAAAACTGCTGGCAAAAGCAATTTGTCCCTTGAATTCTTTCAGGAAAGATGTTAAAACCTCCTTTGCGGTTGCATTTGCCAGTTGTTTATTATACTCCGTTATCTGTTCAATCATAGAGCAAAAATACAACAAACGTATGGGTTGTTTAATATTTTTCCCTCGGAGGGTAAAGATTGTTGATGCCCTACGGCTATGGAAAGACCCAGCATGTGCTTCGCGACCTGTCAGGTTTATAGCAAAGATCTTTTGTGAATTTGAAAAATTTCGTGTAGGTTTGACGCCTATCAACGTAAAGGAAATACCATCCCATGAAAGTCCATTTTATCGCCATTGGCGGCAGTGCCATGCACAATCTCGCCATTGCCCTGCACAAAAAGGGTTATATCGTAACCGGTTCGGATGATGAGATCTTCGAACCATCGAAAGGAAGATTAGGATCATACGGACTTTTGCCGAAAGCTGAAGGCTGGGATGAATCAAATATCAGTAATCAATTGGATGCTGTTATCCTTGGTATGCATGCAAAATCAGATAATCCGGAACTCCTGAAAGCACAAAAACTGGGAATCAGGATTTATTCTTATCCTGAATTTTTGTACGAGCAAGCTAAGGATAAAACCCGGATTGTTATTGGCGGCAGCCATGGAAAAACCACAATCACCGCGATGATCCTGCATGTTTTGAAAATAAACAACGTTGATTGCGATTATATGGTAGGTGCACAGCTCAGCGGTTTTGATGTCATGGTACGCTTGACTACTGATGCCCCATTTATGATTCTTGAAGGAGATGAATACCTGACCAGCCCGATGGATCGCAGGCCTAAGTTCCACGTCTATCAACCTGATATTGCTTTGCTCAGCGGGATTGCCTGGGACCACATTAACGTATTTCCAACTTTCGAAAATTATGTGGAACAATTTAAAATCTTCATTGACCTGATATCTCCCGGAGGAGCGCTGATCTATTGTAATGAAGACGAGGTTTTAAAGCAAATCTGTCGTGCAGTAAGAAAAGACATAACCTGCATCCCCTATTTTTTACCGGATTATTCAGTTAAAAATGAAAAGACAATCATTCATTATCAGGGGAATGACTATCCATTGATGATTTTCGGCAACCATAATTTATTAAATATAAACGGAGCAAAACTTATCTGCAATCAGCTCGGAATTGATGACAAACAATTCTATCATGACATTCAGAGTTTCAGAGGGGCTTCAAAGCGGCTGGAGCTTGTTGCCAGGAATGAAAGCACCAATGTTTTTAAGGATTTTGCTCATTCACCTTCCAAACTCAGAGCAACAATCAAGGCTGTAAAAGAACAATATCCTGACAAACGCCTGGTAGCCTGCATGGAATTGCATACTTACAGCAGCCTGAGACAAGATTTTCTTTCACATTACAAGGGTTGTATGGATGATTCAGACGAAGCCATCGTCTATTTTAATCCGCATGCTTTACAACTGAAAAACCTTGCACAGATTGACGCAGGGCAGATCAAAGAAGGGTTTTTCAACAAAGAGCTGGAAATCTTCAGCGAATCGGATCTCCTTTATAAGCGTTTGGTGACAGGTGACTGGAAGAATAGTAATTTATTGATGATGAGCAGTGGAAACTTTGATGGTATGAATATTTCCGAACTTGCAGCAAGGATCCTGAAAATTCCTGCAACCTAAGAGGCTGTTTAAAAATTTCATTACGCCAATTTCAAAAGGCAGGTCTTTAAAAATCTTTGATAATTCAATCGATAAGCTATAGGAAAGACAATAATCAAAAAGAATAACAGTCGCCAGATAAGCAGCCTTCGACGTCTTCGGTTCCGGCGAAGCCGGAAATCTCACGAAGTGAGATAGATGAAGGCGCAGCTGCGTTGTGGCGACGAGGCCGCCCGGCCTGAG
>CAIWTA010000287.1 GCA_903915465.1 uncultured Bacteroidales bacterium
GAGTTCCGCAGAAAAAATTCACTTATAAAATCTGAGAGACTCAGCGCAATAATCTGCGAGACTCAGCGAGAAATATATTATTGAATACCAAATAATTACATTAAGTTATATAGTAGTCTCACTGATGAATCCTACATTTTCTCCTAATTATCATACACTATTAACATCACTATGAAGAACGATTTGAATCTATGCGTTATTGGTCTTGGTTATGTTGGACTGCCCTTAGCTGTTGAATTTGCAAAACATTTCCCAGTTACCGGGTTTGACATTAAAAAAGACAGAATAAAAGAGCTCCTCTCAGGCCATGACTCTACGCTTGAGGTTGAAGACGAAAAGCTTAAATCCGTACTTGGAAAGGAGCCTTTTTCTGATCAACCATCTCTTTTCCTCACCTCTGAGATCGATCATATCTGCAAATGTAGTATCTATATAATTACCGTTCCGACTCCAGTGGACAAAAACAATCGTCCTGACATGACACCCATGATCAAAGCTTCGGAAACGGTAGGTAAAGTCTTGAAGAAAGGCGATATCGTGATTTATGAATCGACCGTTTACCCCGGAGCTACTGAAGAAGACTGCGTTCCTGTCATTGAGAAGGTTAGCGGAATGAAGTATAACCAAGATTTTTTCTGTGGCTATTCACCGGAGCGGATCAATCCGGGCGATAAGTTACATACAGTTACGACCATCAAAAAAGTCACCTCCGGATCAACACCGGAAATAGCTGAAATCGTTGATCAGTTGTATAAAAAAGTAATCAAAGCCGGTACACACAAAGCACCCTCGATCAAAGTCGCCGAGGCCGCCAAAGTAATTGAAAACTCACAACGTGATATCAACATCGCATTTGTCAATGAACTGGCACGGATTTGCGCACATATGGGAATCGATACCCAGGATGTGCTGGAAGCTGCATCAACAAAATGGAATTTTCTGAATTTCAAACCAGGGCTTGTCGGTGGACACTGCATTGGAGTAGATCCATATTACCTTGCACAGAAAGCACAAGAGGTTGGATATCACCCTGAGATCATCCTGGCCGGACGGCGCATGAATGATACCATGGGAGCCTGGGTTGCAGGACAGATTGTGAAGCTGATGATCAAAAAAGATATCCTTGTTAATAAGAGCCGCGTGCTGATTCTTGGGATCACTTTCAAAGAAAACTGCCCAGATATAAGGAACTCCAAAGTGATCGATGTGATCAACGAACTGAAAATATTCGGTTGCCAGGTTGATGTGTATGACCCATGGGCAGATGGCCCGGAAGTGAAGCATGAGTATGGCGTTGAGCTTATTCCTGCTGCAAAAGACATCATTGATCTGGCCAAAGGTTACAATGCAATTGTCCTTGCCGTTGCACATGATAAATTCAAAGACCTAAACATTCAAGGCCTGAATAAAAACACGATCATTTATGATATAAAGGCGTTTTGGCCAAGAGAATCGGTCAATGCCAGGCTTTGATTTTCAATGCTGATTCAATTTGAACCACAATAGACACAATAGGTCACATTAGTTTTCTTTTAGTGGTTGTTTGGCAAATCTCTTTTCATCTTCTTTTTTTGTCTTTCTTTAAAATATTTAAACAGCCTAAATTTGTTTAGGATACTAATCCATTATCACTATTGTGGACTATTGTGCCTACTGTGGTGAAAAAAATAAATGTAAGTTAATCCTATCTATATGTCAGATTATCCCCGAATTACTCACAAACGGGTGCTCGTCACCGGTGGTGCCGGCTTTATTGGCTCCAACCTGTGTGAAGATCTTCTCAAAAATGATAACGAAGTTGTTTGCCTCGATAATTTCTCCACAGGAAGGATTGAAAATATCAAGGATCTTAAGGCAGACAAACGATTTACCTTGATCACAGGAGATATCCGCAACATCGACGATTGCAGAAAAGCAGTTGAC
>CAIWTA010000288.1 GCA_903915465.1 uncultured Bacteroidales bacterium
ACATTGGTAATCGTAAATGTATCCGGTTCCACTGTAGAGGAATATATTGAAGTTGCTGAGAAGATCAACGAACTGGAGAATATTCCTGCCATTGAATTGAATATTTCCTGTCCCAATGTGAAAAAAGGCGGAATGGCTTTTGGTACTTCTCCAACTGTAGCGACAGAAATAACCCGGGCTGTAAGGAATGTGTATACAAAAGATTTAATTGTCAAACTTTCCCCAAATGTTACAAGCATTTCAGATATTGCAAAAGCTGTTGTGGATGGCGGGGCAGACATGATCTCACTGATCAACACACTCCTTGGAATGGCTATTGATGCTGAAACGCGAAAGCCTGTTCTCTCCACCATAACGGGTGGGCTTTCAGGTCCTGCAATCAAACCTGTGGCTCTTCGCATGGTCTGGCAGGTTTCAAAAGCAGTAAACGTGCCAATAATAGGCATCGGTGGTATAATGAATGCAACCGATGCCATTGAGTTTCTCCTTGCAGGTGCTTCGGCAATTCAGGTAGGAACTGCAAATTTCATTGATCCTGCTGTCACTGTTAAAATAATCGAGGGAATTGAAACCTATCTGCGCTTTCATAAGATGAAAACAGTAATGCAATTGGTCGGTGGCCTTCAGGATTTATAGGCATTACAAAATATTCACCTCTATCTCAAGCGTAATCCCGAATTTTTTTTGAACATCTGCCTTGATGGAGTTTGCCAAATCAAGAATTTCCTGCCCGGTTGCACAACCATAATTTACAAGAACCAGCGGCTGGTTTGGATGCACTCCTGCATCACCGGCACGGTATCCTTTCCATCCACATTGCTCAATAAGCCAGGCAGCAGCAAGTTTCACGTATTTCCCATACGGAAAAGAAACGATTCCCGGAAATTTCTCTTTGAGGGATGGCAGCAAGTCCAAATCAACCACCGGGTTTTTAAAAAAACTTCCTGAGTTACCGATTTTAACAGGGTCAGGCAATTTTCTGCTGCGTATCCTGCATACAGCCTCCCTTACAGACCGAATGTCCGGCGAATCGATCTGGAGACTTGTTAATTCCTCCATGATATCTCCGTATTTCGCGTTCAAAACAGGTTTCAAACTTAGCTTGAAAGTGACGCTCAAAATAACGAACTGATTCTCACGTCTTTTAAAAATGCTGTCACGATAAGAAAATTCACATTCAAAATTCGAAAATATCCTATGGATTTGATTAATTCTATCCAACGCACTAACCTCAAAAAGCACGTCTTTGACCTCAGCTCCATATGCACCGATATTTTGTACCGGTGCTGTTCCTACCTTTCCTGGAATAAGTGATAGATTCTCCAAACCACCCCAACCCTTTTCCACGCAATAAGCCACAAATTCATCCCAATTTTCACCAGCTTGCACCCTGATATAAATATCGTCTTCTGTTTCTGCAATAATCTCAATTCCTTTTGTGGAAATCTTCACAATTGTCCCTTCAAAATCTTTGGTAAATAGAAGATTACTTCCTCCTCCAAGGATAAGAAAAGTTTTCTTCTCCCGATCTAAAGATTGTAAAAAGGGAAGAAGTTCTTCTTCAGTAAAAACCTCCGCGAAAAATCTACAATTTACATCAACGCCAAAGGTGTTGTAAGACTTGAGAGAGATATTTTTCAAAATCTGCATGACGCGTTTTAATTCAATCCAAAAGTAATTGAAATGCCTATATCTGCGAAAGGATTTTTATTTTCGTTACTTTTGCTTGTTGTGAATGAATTTCTCTTGAAAAAGAACATCCTCGTTTCTGTTACGAATGATCTCACCAGCGACAAACGGGTCGACAGGGTGTGTTGCACATTGGTAAAAATGGGATTCGATGTTTTACTCATTGGCCGTCAACGCAGGGAAAGTCTTCCGCTGAAGAAAAGGAATTATCAGACAAAAAGAATGCATCTGATGTTCGGAAAAGGACCCTGGTTTTATGCAGAATATAATTTCCGCCTTTTCCTCTTCCTGATCTTTCATAAAGCTGATCTTTTAATCTCCAACGACCTCGACACATTGCCTGCCAACTACATGGTTTCCAAAATCCTGCATAAATCTTTGGTGCATGATTGTCATGAATATTTCCGGGGAGTTCCTGAGCTGAACGGAAGAGCTTTTCCAACTCGGATTTGGAAGCGAATAGAGGATTGGATTTTCCCTAAGCTAAAATCTGTTTATGCTGTGAATGATTCCATCGCCAGAATTTATTGCGAGGAATACGGGAACAAGGTAGAAGTGATCAGAAATGTTCCTTTTCGCAACAACAGGATAATTCCGAAAAATCACTCCTTATTAAATATTCCGCCAAACACTAAAATCCTGCTTTACCAGGGTTCAGTGAATGTTGACCGCGGCTTGGAAGAAGCCATTTCAGCCATGAAGTATTTGAATACAAAGGCTGTTCTTGTTATTATTGGGATTGGAGATATTCTTTTGAAACTGAAACAACTTGCTTTTAACGACGGTGTCTCTGAGAAGGTTTTATTTACAGGTGAGATTCCCTTCCAGGAATTGTTTCAGTACACACAATTAGCCGATTTTGGGCTATCGATTGAGAAAGATGTCAGCCTGAACTATCATTATTGTCTTCCCAACAAATTTTTTGATTACATCCAGGCAAAGGTTCCGGTATTAATTTCCCCTCTGCCTGAAATGCAGGCCATCGTAGAAAAATATCAGATCGGGGAAATTATTGAAAGTCATGATCCTGAATATCTTGCCGGTAAATTTAATGCCATTTTGGCAGATGAAAAGAAACTTTCATTTTATCGGACGAATCTTGAAACTGCCGCTTCAGATCTTTGCTGGGAAAACGAAGAAAAGAACCTGATAAATATTTTTGTTCCTTATGTCTGACCTTCACCTGCATATTATCTCTTTCGACATACCCTATCCTGCAAATTATGGCGGTGTCATTGATGTTTTTTATAAAATCAAGGCCTTACATGCTGCCGGGGTTAAAATACATTTACATTGTTTTGAGTACCATCGTGAACCCGCACCAGAACTGGATAAACTTTGCGAGATAGTACATTATTATCCCCGAAAAACAGGTTTTACTGCTACTTTGAGTTGGAAACCCTACATCGTTTTTGGAAGAAGGTCAGATAAACTTTTACAGATACTCTGCAAGGATGATTTCCCTATTATTTTTGAAGGTCTTCATTCCTGTTATTATTTGTCGCATCCATTATTAAAAAACAGGGTTAAAATTTACAGGGAAAGTAATATTGAACATCATTATTATTTTCACTTATCAAAAGTTGAGAAAAACTTTTTAAAAAAGATTTATTTCATTTTTTCAGGATTAAAATTGCGCGCATTTCAAAAAATCCTGATCCATTCTACAATAATGTTCACAGTTTCCAAGGAAGACCAAGCGTATCTTCAAACCCGGTTTCCGGAAAATCCTGTCAGGTATCTTCCAAGTTTTCATCATGATGATGCTGTAAATATTCTTCCCGGAAAAGGTAATTTTGCATTGTTCCATGGAAACCTCAGTGTCGGGGAAAATTTCCGGGCAGCAGAACATCTGATTCGTCATGTTTTTAAGTACTCTTCCGTGAAGCTGATCATTGCCGGACTAAATCCTCCGGTTAGATTGGCAGAACTGGTAGGTAAACATGAAAATATTACATTGGTTGCTAACCCAACTGATGATGAAATGTTCCGGTTGATCCGTGATGCCCAGATTAATATTCTTATCACTTTCCAGGCCACCGGGTTGAAACTAAAACTCCTGAATGCCTTGTTTAATGGAAGATTTTGTCTTGTCAATCCTGAAATGATAGCAGGAACTGAGTTGGGAGACTTGTGCGAAATTGGAAATAAGGATAAAGAGTTAAAGCAAAAAGTAGATAAATTGATGCAATGCTCTTTTTCAGAAGATCAGATAAATTCCCGAAGGGAGCAATTGCTGAAATGGCATTCGAATAATGAAAATTGCGAAACCCTGATAAATTTTGTATCTTTGTTTTATAATCCTTCCTCTTAAGCATACAACTACCTAAACGTCAATAATATGAAAAAATTCCTTGTTCCCATTGACTTTGGAGGGCATACAGAAATCACCTGTACATATGCGCTTGAATTATCCAGGTTTGAAGGTGCTGAGCTTCGTTTGTTTCATTCCTTTTTCGATCAGATCATCATAGCTGATAGCAGTTTCCCTGATGCGATCGATATGAGTACAATGTACAATGAAGAATTATTGAAAGAGATCTTCCATCATGCTGAACGAAGAATGAATGAACTCAAGGAAAAGCTTGAGCAGGATATCATTAAGAAAAAGCTTCAGGATGTTTCTGTTTCAATCAGCCTTGCAGGAGGAGAAATTGAACATGAGCTAAACGAATTATGTCAGGATTTTCAGCCTGATCTCATAATCGTCGGAACCACGGGATTGGGAAAAAACCTCAATGTATGGGGAAAAGTATCCACTTTCATCATCAATCATTCGAAAGTTCCCGTTGTGGCTATTCCAGAGATTCAACGGTTCCTGGGCTTTGGAAGAATCATGATGGCCGCGGATCTCACGGAAGAAAACGCCAACTCAATGCGTAAAATCCTGGAAATCTTCCGGCCATATTCAGCAAAACTTTTCTGTGTTCATTTTTTATCAAAAACCAAACAAAAAGACGAAAGAGAAAAGATGAAACTCTTACAGAAAAAGTTCGAAGCAGAAGAACAATCAGGTCTGATAACTTTTGAAATGAGAGAGATTGAGGAAGACAACCAAAAAACAATTGATCAGTTTGTGAAGGATTTTGCGATCGAAATGATCGTATTCCAACCATACAAGCATGGTATTTTTTACAGGCTCTTTACCAAAAATATCACCAAAAAGAATCTTTTTGCCACCAACATCCCATTGCTTGCGATCCCGGTTCATACTGAAAAATAATCGCAGATAATGAAATCCAGCGACTTATCCCTTTTTTTCTATCCCGATTTATAAAGGAAATAGGCGTACTTGTTAATCAAGTATTGCAGGCAGGAAAGATTTTTAATTTTATTTATCGGTTCAACTTCCCGATTAGTAAAGATTTCGTCTAATCTTCCTTGTAATTTCTCATTCAAAGGAGATAGTGAATTGTAAATGACCGTTTTTCTCTGATTGATGAATTTATCCATTGCTTCATTCTTGATTGGAAATGACATCAATGCTTCATAAGAAAGCAATTTTGACTTTTTGAAATACATTTTAATCAAATCTACCAGATAAGCAGCGTCAATTGTGGTCTTTGATTCAACTTCAACAACCTGGTTATCATTGGTTATCAGATCAAATGAACACTCAAATCCAAAATCTGCAAAATCCCCGGAATCATTAAACAATGAAACTAACCGATCTGATTTTACCGCTTTAAAAACCAGGTCTCTTGTTTTGGTTTTGATAAAATATGAACAATTTTTCAATAACAATTTTATGTCTGCTTTTTCTGAAGTACTAAACCGATAAAGCGTTGGATCTTCTAATAAAGACGGGTTAAACAACAATACTTCTCTTACAAACTTTACTTCCGAAACATGATTTTCGATCAGGTAATCTGCAATCTTGAAAAGATTTGTTTTGATCTCCGACACTTCAGTAATTTCAGTTTCAGGATCAAATTCAAAGCCGATATTTTTCAAAAAATAAAGTTCGTTTTTCAATCCAATGTATAAATCCGATAATCCCTTCTGTTTTATATAGGTATTCGTTACCGGATCAAATTCAAATTGCTTATCATTTGGTTCACTGCTTTGATAAATACCGCCAAGTATGTCATGTATCTTTGTTTCATCGTCATCGTTGAAATCAATTTTCCGAACCGGTACTTTTGATAATGGCGTGAAATAAAACTCGCGAATGTTACCTTTCATCTTTGTGTTTTTTCCATACCATAAATTGAGAAAATCAGAATTTAGAAGCGCTAAAAGATACTTCAGATTCTCTTGTGTCTCTTTTTTAGGGGTAATCAGTGTTATATCTGATTGAGGATAAGTTTTGAAATTATCATAGGCAAATGTATTTTCTTTCGCACGGCGGGAAGAGACTAATTTTTCACTTTCAAAAATTGTTTGTTCTCTTGGCCACCAGAGATCAAACCACCGAATTCTCAACTTCTCAACTTCTCTTCGTGGATCCAAAATTCTTTTATATTTTTTGAGATGCGAAACAATGTTTGAAATTTCATTTTCAATATCACAAATATTAATATAAAGGACGAATTGCTTTTCTTTGTAATCAACGCATCCTCGATGGATATCAGAATTTTTATAAAATGGTTTCACAAACTTCTTTTCATCCTTCGAAAGGTGTAATTTTTCGAGTTGCTGCCCATCAAAAATGAAGATCGGATCACCAGGTTTTATTTCAAATTCCTTCTGTTCTGAGAGTGGAATTTTTTTAATATTTTCTGTTGTTACTTTATCCGCGCCTGAAACGATGCCCTGGTTCACATTGAACAAATCCGTAAGAAAAGCAAAATTTCCGGATAGTTTTATGGCTTTTTCTCTTGAATAGATATACCAGGCGTGTTCATCTAATTCGCCTTGTGTTAGAGAGCTGTAATAAACATCGGCAATCTTGTCTCTTGCTTCTTTTCCGAGAGTAAAATTTGTTTTTTCAGGATTGGCAAACAAATCAAACTGAACATGATTCGAAAGCAATTCAATCCATCGATCATAGTTGGTTATGACCTTATTTTGGGAATCAATATATTTCTGATCAGTGTTAACCCAGTCTTTTAAAAACTGGATGATTTTGATTTTTTGATTTGATCGTTCCGATTCTATACTGCACTTTTCAAGTATAAAAACAATGTTCTCCTGACCTTGCGCTTCAGGGAAAAGTTTGATTCCGTTAAAATCTATTATCTCAACAATTTTTGCGTTTTCAAGAATATATTTTCTAAGGTTTCCTGCGCCATCCGCTGTAAGCCAGTATTGCGTAGTGATAAACCCCAATTTCCCACCTTCAGCCAATTTGCTTAATCCAAGGATGATAAAATAATACAAATAGTCGCTTTTCCCCTGATAATAATGCTTCCAATATGGATGATTCTGTAATGGACGGAATAATTCCTTGTGTCCCTTTTCACCTACATAAGGAGGATTTCCTACGACAAAATCAAAATCATTATTATTCGCTGTCAAATTGATAAATACATCTTTAAAAGTGGAAGTAAATTCTGATGTATCAAACGAAACTTGTTCAGAACCCTGAAATTCATCATGGTTGTAGATTTTCATCAATGAATCAGTCGTACAAACTCTGAAAGATTCCGTTTGTCGTTCTTCTTCATTCTCGATTCTTTTGATCAGCGACAGCACCTGAATAATTAAATTGAGTTCGGCAAGCCTGCTGGCAAATCCGGTTAATTCTGATCCGTGCAAGTTGTCAACAATACTGCGCTTTGCTTCAGCTTCACAATTAAGCGCTTCATTGCGGATACGAATAGCCGCTTCAACAAGGAAACTTCCAGAACCACAAGATGGATCGAGCAAAGTCTTTTGGCTTATTTTTCCTTTGATCTTTCCAAAAAAGCCGACACGGTTGAGGATAAATTCAACAATATAATGTGGCGTATAATATTGTCCTTTTTCTTTCCGTTCGTCTTCATTCAGGTAATGTTCATATAAATCACCGATCAAATCAAAATTGATTTCCGCAAAATTGATTTTTGATAGTTCAAATAAAACCCTGATAAGTAAATTTTCGTCCTTTGTTATCTGAAAATTGTAAGGAAATTTATCTTCGAAGTAAGTAAATAATTCTCCCGCTTTTACCCGTGCATCCAATAAAATATCCTTAAATGTCATGCTGAACGGCGGTTCCAGCTTCTTTTTAAAACCACCATTATATAAATTCTTTGGAATGAGCTCATTATCTTCAAAAATCCTGATCAGAACAAATCGAAGAAGGATTACATAACTAATTTGCTTCACCAACTCTTCAGCAGCTATTGCATATTTATCTTCTTCCTCACGCAAATTAATTTCACGGATCAATTTATCCAATTCATATTTCAACTGAATATGATGATTCAGATCCTTAATCATCGGAATTATTTGTTTCCGGATATTTTCCTGGATCTTGCCAACTAGTCCATAAACAAGCGCTTTAAGAAATTTCTTATCGGGGATGATCAGGTCTTCCTTTTGCCGATTTTTAATCAGTTCAACATACTCCTCAGGTCTTATTTGTTCATATCTGAAATTATCATAAAGCCATTTAAAATTCTCAAAATCGTTTGTTCCTTCAGCCTTGTTTTCAGTAACATTTTTTAATAATTTAACCAAATTAATTGACCGTTCTGCAAGGTGTTTTACTTTAATTACATCTTTCTCATTTTGACGTTGAAAGAATTCAAAGCGGTGAAGGTTGAAAAGAATTCCATATTCATAACCCTTAAAAGAATTAAGATATCGATTTATCTGATAAACTGATGATTTATCATCACGACTGGAAATTATATCAACACCGGTGGATTTTGCATCTAAAATAAATTTGTTTGTTTCCAGGGTTCGGAAATCAGGTTTATCACCATCTTTGATGACCTGTTGAAGAATATTAACTCCGGACTTGAAATCAAATATTTTTAATACCTCCAGAAGAATGGGGGTAACAACAATATCTTCATCACCTTTGTATTCTCTTTCAAAATCTTTTAACTGACAATACTCGGAAAAATTAACTGTTTGACCTTTACTATTTCGAAATCTGCCTTCATGAAAAACAGTATTGATTTTTTTTAAGATAGAATCGTAATTGACCATTTTAAATTCTCAGTTTTAGGATATGTCTGAAATTATTCAAGTTTTTTGCAAAATGATTTGGAAACTTTACGTAAATTGCTTTAGTAAAGATAATTATTTGTGGTTGGCGCTTTTCAGGAAGAAATTTTCATACCGGTAAATTTCCCAATGTTGATTCACATAACCATTCCCTTTTGTTGCGGAAAACTCAAAATCGGTCTGGAGGGATTTCATTCGCAAATCAGGCAAACAGCGTGCAAAAGATTTTCCATAACGAGTAAGCCCGGTTAAAAAATAATATGCAACATCAAAACCCTGGAAGGCCAAAGGATCAGGGTCTGTTTTGTACTGCTCCTGAAATTTTGCAACAAATTTCTTCACCCCGGAATCCTCATAGTCAACGAAAAAAGGCGCAATCATATGAGTCTTTAGATTAACCAGGTAATCAACTTCGATGTCGTCAAGTTTGTCCCACCTGGGTAAGCCGATGAGCGTGATCTTATTTTCATTCCTCAGCTCATTCAGTTTGGTGATAAGATCCAGCACATAGGATTTATTCTCTGAAAAAGCTATGACGACATTTTCTTTTTCCTTTGAAAAAACGCTCAGTATTGATTCAAAACCTTGTGTGATACGGGCATCCAATTTTTTAAGCTGGCATTCTTTAAGCAGATTGTCAGCTGCATCCTTATTGCTATATTGTCCGTTATGAATAATGAGAATATTAGCATCTGCGAAACTTTCCGAAAGGTATTGAACCAATTGAAATGTCTGGCTTATTATTGGAGGCCGAACTTTAATAACTGTTGGATTCCCCTCGATGATTTGTTCCCGCTCTGAAAGAGGATTGATAAGTGGAATATTGTTTTTTTGAGCAAAATCCTCTACCATGTGAAAAGGGTTGTTGTACAATAACCCAATAATCATGTCCATCTTCTTCAGTTCCGGATCTTTAAGGATTTTCTTAATCTTTGCGGTATCTTTTAGTACATCATATACATTAATCCTTACATAGATCCCTGATTTCTTCAACGAGTCCAACGCCATTCGAAACCCCTCATAAAACTCAATGAACTGAAAGGGATTGCAGTCGAGATTTCCACTCTTTGATATTTCATCAATGTCCATCTGATCTACTTCATTGAGATAAAGTGGCATCATGAGAGCTACGTTATAAACCACTTTTTTTTTCGGAGAAATTTCTCTACAAGGAAGATTTTCCTCTGCTGGTGGAGGAGATGGAGTAACTACAGCCGGCTCTTCAGCGGTAACTTTCGGTTGTTTTTTTACTGGTTCATGAGTTGCCATCACGGGAATTCTTAGCTTCTGCTCAAACCTGATCCCTTCTTTCACTTCAGGGTTTTCATTGATAATGTCCGTTACATCAACGCCATAAGCTTTTGAGATCATATAGAGGCTTTGCCCTCTGTTTACAGTATGGATATAATATTCTTTCCCATCTCTTTTTTCAATCACATGAGAGCGCAATTCTTTAAGCTTGTCTTGTGCTGCTCCGGAGAAGACAAGAAAAATCAGGAAAGTCAAAAACAGAAAGATCTTCTTTTGCATCAAGAAAGTATTATTCCCATTCAATTGTGGCAGGTGGTTTAGAACTGATATCATAAACCACACGGTTGACACCTTTTACCTTATTAATAATTTCATTGGAAACCCGTGACAGGAATTCATGCGGAAGACGAGCCCAATCTGCAGTCATGCCATCCATTGAAGTAACAGCCCTTAAGCTGACAACATTTTCGTATGTTCGTTCATCTCCCATAACGCCAACAGTACGAACAGGTAATAAAACCGAAAAAGCCTGCCAAACCTGATCATACAAACCAGATGCATGCAAATTGCTGATAAATATATCGTCCACATCCTGAAGAAGCTGTACGTTTTCTCTTGTAATGTTTCCTAAAATTCTTACACCTAATCCTGGACCTGGAAAAGGGTGCCGGTTTAATAAACTGGGGTCAATTCCAAGAGCTCGTCCAACCTTTCTCACTTCATCCTTGAAAAGGCAATTCAATGGTTCGACAATCTTAAGGCTCAGATGTTCCGGGAGCCCTCCCACATTGTGGTGAGATTTGATGGTAGCCGATGGTCCTTTCACTGAAATAGATTCAATTACATCAGGATAGATCGTTCCCTGTCCAAGCCAGGATATTCCAGATATTGTTTTAGCTTCTTCTTCGAAAACATCGATGAAAGTTTTCCCGATTATTTTTCGTTTTTTCTCCGGATCAGCAATATCCTTCAATGCATCGAAAAACCGGTCTGCTGCATTTACACCTTTCACATTCAGGTGCATATGACGATAGGATTCAAGAACCTGGGAAAATTCATTTTTCCGTAAAAGACCATTATCCACAAAAATACAATAGAGCTTATCGCCAATGGCTTTATGAAGTAAAACGCCTGCTACTGAAGAATCCACACCACCTGACAGACCCAACACAACTTTGTCATTTCCAAGCTTAGCTTTCAAAGCTGAAACCGTTGCGTCCACAAACGATTCAGGGGTCCAGGATTGCGAACATCCACAGATCCCGGCTACAAAATTACTGAGCAAGACCATTCCTTCTGTAGTATGATATACTTCAGGATGGAACTGGATCCCAAAAGTTTTTTCCCCATTCATGGAGAATCCTGCCACAGCAACTTCAGCGGTACTGGCGATAATATGAGAATTTACCGGGGATTTCAGGATAGTATCTCCATGCGACATCCAAACCTGGCTGTTCTCCGGAATTTCTTTCATCAGTTCGTTGGAAGAATCAACGAAAGAAAGATTTGATCTCCCGTATTCACGGGAAATTGAAGGCATGACTTCGCCACCGTTGGTTTTTGCAAGATATTGTGCGCCATAGCAGATGGCCAGAACAGGGATCTTTCCTCTGATCTCACGAAGATCAGGAACCGGGAAGTGAATGTCATTTACAGAAAATGGACTGCCGGAAAGAATCACTCCTTTTGTTAATTCGGTGATCTCAGGAATTTTATTGAAGGGATAGATCTCGCAATATACATTCAATTCTCTGATTCGCCTTGCTATCAGTTGCGTATATTGGGAACCAAAATCAAGTATCAGGATAGTTTCTTGCATGGCCGCAAAGTTAAAAAGAAATAATTATCGGATCAGGAGAGCATTATATTGCGATTCATTTCCCACTGCATCCTTCACAACCAGCCTGAATTCATTCTTTCCGGGCTTCATATGGCCATCGAAATCATAAATCAGCAATCCGGTCTTGGCATCAAAATCCATAAGAATCCATTTTCCGTTCAAGGTTCCACGATAGCTTTTGATTCCGGCAAGGTTATCCGAAATTTTCATTTGAATCGTATGCTGACTGCTGACTTTTTTATTGGAGACGATATTGATCGCCCTGATCATTGGCCTCGTAGTATCCACCATCACGGCATAATCACCAAAATCCCGAATCCTGGTTTTCATGAAACCATTCTCCCATTTTCCACCCAAAGAACTTGCATGACCATTTTCCGAAACCCTTACAATCACGGCCTTGGATGTCAACCGGATGGGTAACTTATCCGGTTTAATTGACAAGTCACAATAAGTGTGCAACGGAGTATCCTCATTCTGCAGGTGATAAAGGGATGAAACGCTATTACGTACAGGAGAAGTGGATGAATAAATGAAATCAAGATCCTCGTATAAGGCAACAGCAGGAATATCCAGTACCAGGTCGTCTGTGGCGAAATGATTGGGAGATTGGCACAAAAAAAGTTTACCTTTTGTAACTTTCGGCTTCTTCACTCCTGTCAAAGGTTTACTGGTAACTGAAAAATCAAGCTGTGAAGTATTCCCATATACATCTTTAACGATGTATCGGATTTTATGCACTTTGGCATCAGTGAAACTCACAATACCACGATTCTTTGCCAGGTTATAAATCTTGAGTTTGTTGTTTGGGGCAATATACGACCGTTGAAATCTTTGCTGATGTTCAACGATGGCTGGATAATCCAGCACACTGTTCACATATCTGGTTTCTGCAAATGCAAATCGGTCAAGCTTTTGCGAAAAAACACAGGCAGTATCCACATATAGTTCAATCGAATTTAACCCATTCTTCATTTCGCTATCATTCACAAAATCGAACGCTTCTATCGCAAAAATAATATCTCCCGAAACCTTAACAGTATCTTTTGAATTAATTAAAAACCTGCCATCAGAGCCTTTGGCAGAAAGTGTAACAGGCTTATCTGTAAAATTTACCAGTCCGTCTTCCCCCATTGGATAGATCCTTACATTGTAAATCCTGGGAGGCATAACATCTTTTATCGGAAGTCCGAATAAGAGTGGATCAACAATCTCCTGGCTGGAGGTTTCCCGAATTTCAAAATGAAGATGCGGTCCACCTGACATTCCGGTATTCCCTGAATAAGCCATGATCTCTCCTTTTTTCACTTTTAATACATCCGGATCAATAGCAACATCCTGGTCAAAGGATTCCTCCTTATATTGTCTTGATTTAACCCATGCACCAATGGCACTGTTGAATCCTTTCAAATGGCCATAAACCGTAGTAAATCCATTCGGATGAGTTATATAAAGTGCTTTTCCAAACCCTCCGGGTGAAATATAAATCCTTGACACATAGCCATCAGCAACAGCAATTACCGGTTTACCAACAACTCCTTCTGTACGGATGTCAATACCGGAATGAAAATGGTTTTTCCTTACTTCCCCGAAAGAGCCGGAGAGTTTGATCGAAAAATCGACAGGTGAGCGGAAATAATTTTTTGGGTAATTATTTTGTGCGATCAGATTCACGGTACAAAACCAAAGAAATATAAACAACAGCAGTAAAAGTCGTATCCTCATAGGTTTCGGATTGCAGCAGGAAGGTCTTTCATACTGTGAATTATTATATCTGCCATCGGATAATGCCCGGGTTTCCTTTTGGGATCATAAAAGATGGTTTTCATGCCACAACTTTTGGCACCTTCAATGTCTTTGAGATAGTTGTCACCGATCATTACAAATTCATCTACAGGAATGTTCAATTTGCAGACAATTTCCTGAAAAAACCGGAGATCCGGTTTCTCGAACCCAATATCAGAAGAAGTAAAAATTCCGGAAAAATACTTATCAGCCCCTACCCTTTTCAACCCTTTCAATACCATCGAGGAATCAGATTGTCCGGCATTGGTGGCAATGTAGCAAGCATAAGTGAGAGATAATTCCCTGAGTGAATCTTCAGCCCCGAAAACCCAGGCTGCTTTCTTCCATTCAAACATCGGGCCCGGCAGATTGAAATCAATCATAACAGTGTTTCCCCAATCAAAGAGAAGTGCCTTGATCATTTTTCAGTCCTGGCAGGCAAGAATGAATAATTCTTGGAATAATAGAGCATCTGGCCGGCAAAATCCATCGGATAGGTAATTGAAATATCCTTGATTGTATCCTCCCTCATTTCCATTATGAATTGCGGATTGATAAACCCACTGTAAGGGGCGATGTTTAATTTCCGGTATCTGTCCAAAACTTCTTGATGCAATACAGGATCAACTTTAACACCATATTTTTCAACAAGTTCACCTGCAGCTTTATAGTCACCTTCGGAAGTGATTCTCTGGATTTCGATTAGTAATTTTCCAAAGAGCGATCTCAAACCCTCATAATCGTTAACCTTGAAATAGGTCTTTCCATCTCTGGTAACTTTCTCAACGATTTTCTGATCTTGTCCTTTTTCAAAAACCCAATGGGAAATAATTGAACGATCACGCATATGCGCTTGTTCGATGTTCTTCCCTGGTTGTATCCTTACAAGCTGTGTCATCATCCCATTCCGCATATAATTATCGTACTCTGTCTTTGCCACATCCAATGAAGGGATCAATTTAAGATCAACCAGTTTCTGATCCATAATATAATAGAGTGCGAAAAGATCAGCTCGTGATTCTTCAATTGCAGAATGATAGTTCTTCAAAGCTTCACCGGTCACCCCAGGCTGTAATTGCCCTGATCCATGGCCCAGGCATTCATGAAGGTCAGTTGTCAGGCTGCCAGCGAGGTATCCATATTTTTTTGCATTTTCTATTTCCTCCTTTGAATTGGCAAACTCATCCATGAAACCGTTCCCAAGTGATGACTGATCATACGCATAAGTAATGTTGTCCAGAGTAACAGACTTGGAACCATATTCTTTCCGGATCCATTGGGCATTGGGTAAATTAATGCCGATGGGAGTTGTTGGATCACTATCACCACCCAACTGGGCAACAGTGATGACTTTAGCGGTTACACCTTTTACAACTTTTTTCTTAAACTTGGGGTCAACCGGTGAATGATCTTCAAAATATTGTGCATTCTGGCTGATGGTTTCTGTTCTTTTAGTTGCCTCCACATTTTTAAAATTGACGATTGCTTCCCATGTGCCTTTCATTGCAAGCGGATCACCATAAACTTCAATGAATCCGTTCACATAATCAGTACTGGATGCCAGGTCTTTAACCCATAAGATGTTATAATCGTCCCATGCCTTCAGGCTTCCTGTTCTGTAATATTCGATCAGTTTTACGATGGCTGAAGCCTGCTGCGGATTATCGGCTACATCCTTTGCTTTATTCAGGAAAAAGACAATCTTCTCAATGGATTGTGAGTACAATCCTCCAATCTTAAAAATTTTCTCAACCGCTTTCCCATTTTCCTTTACCAGCTTGGAGTTCAGGCCAAAAGCGACAAGTGTGTCTTTCTTATTTTTCTTTGCTTCGCTTTTTTGCCTTGAATAAAAATCTTCTGCTTCCTTTTGGGTAACACCTTCATAAAAATTTGATCCGGAGTTTATCACAAGGTCAGAACTGACATCCTGGCTCAAGCGTTTAGGAACAATCTTAGGATCATATAAAATCGAAGTAATTTCTTCAATAAACTTAGCTATTGACTCTCCTTTTGCCAGTGGCAATTCCTTTTTATCGGTACCCTTTACCAATAATGCCAGGAACTCTTTAGGAAAACCCGGAACCAACTTATCTGTGGAATAATGATGGTGGATCCCGTTATTGAACCAGATTTGTTTCAGGTAAACAACAAAGTTTTGAAAGTCTGCAGACGTCTTGTCACCTTTATAATTTAAGTAAATAGCTTCCAATGTTTTTCTTACCAACAAGTTGTACTTGCAATTTTGATCGTATGTGATATCCCTGCCTGCATTAGCAGCCTGACTCAAGTAGTAGATAAACTCCTTCTGTTTCAAGGGAAGATTATCAAATCCCGGAACCAGATAGCGAAGAATTTTACAATCTCCGAATTGCTCTGTCTGCCATTTAAATTGCTTGACGTTGATCGGGAGTTTCCTCTTATCAGGAAAAGAAGCAATTAAAGTTGCCGTCATAAGCATTAAAATTAAGAATTGGGTACTTCTCTTTTTCATTTTTAATAATTCTTTTAAAATCACAATTGGTGTACTGGAAAAGTTAAATTATTCAGGTAGAACGCAATGGATTCTGATACTTGAAATATTATTTCCAATCGACAATCTCCTTTCCGTCGAATACAGGCAAGACATTCGTCTGATCTAATGTAAACGAATAGGGAATCACATCATCCAGCCCCAGTCTGTTCAGACGATGCCGATGAGCCGCTTTTTCGAGGTATCCGGAAATGTCATTCTCCGCAATATGCCATAGGTCCATAGCCGCCTGGGCCGAGTCACAATTAGTGGTAAAACCGGGCTGTAGCAAAAGACGCTCCGTCAAAGCTCCTGCGAACAGGCTATCTTCAATACAAAACTTGTTTTTCCATCCGGAACATAGGATCACAATGTTTCGTTTTTGCGTAATGATCCATTCCGTTAAGGCCGAAAGGTTAAGGAATGAGCCTATTACTATCTGATCTGCTGTCTTTGCCATCTCCAAAGCCCTGGTACCATTAGTAGTACAATAGACAAGCGTTTTCCCTGAAATCATTTCCCTTGTAAAACTAAATGCAGAGTTTCCGAAATCAGCAAAATCCAGCTTTTTTCCATCCTGTTCTGAAGCAACAAGAAAGCCCTTTTCCTTCAACTGCTTTGCCTCCTCCAACGTGGCAACAGGCAAGATGGAATGGACACCGTTATGAAAAGCCGTACAAATGGAAGTTGTTGCTCGTAAAATATCCACGAGCACAACAGTAAAATCTTCTTTAGTCAGGATCTCAGAAAATAGTTTTGGAGAGAAGCAAACCTCAACAGTACACTTACAGTCATTATCAGACATAATTTCATCAATAAAACACAACTTCACATTTCGGATGGGACATCTTGAATTTTGCTACTTTCTTTTCCGAAATTTTTGTGTTGAAAATCTTCAGAGATTGTAATGCAGACATAGATTCCAGCACATCCAGGCTATTGATGCGGGTGTTATAAAACTCCAGGAATTTCAGCTTTACCAGGTTTTGAAGGTATTTAAGGGTTTTAACCGGAGCTCCTGAAAATTTCAGGGTTTCCAGGTTACGAAGATTTCCTAATGGGAGAAGATCTTCAACCTGTGTATTTGAAAAATCAAGCTCCTTTAGACCAACCATTCCGGATATGGGTGAAAGATCACTGATCGGGTTTTTCATGCATCTTATCGCAGTAAGTTTCTTCATCTGTCCCAATGGATCAAGGCTGGTGACACGTGTATCTGTGAACTGTAATTCTTTCAACCGGCTAAGATGTAAAACCGGGTGTAAGCTTATGATCGCTGCGTCATCAGCAATTACTAATGAATCGAGGCCGGCGATTTGCTGAAGTTGTATCTTATCGGGATTCCCATTGATATTTGCTTGTTTTAAGAACGCATTCTTCCACTGTTGGGGCAGGTTTTTCCACCAGTCATTATGGTCGTATGTCTGCGAAATTACCAGGCAACCTGGCATATTATCCATAAAATCATTGGCCGCAGTAAGTGAGACCCGGGTATTATCGGCAAAAATAAATTTTAGATTTTTTGCTTTCGTTAAAACACTGATATCGCTAACAAGAGTATTGTCAATGGTAAGGATTTCTAAATTTTTCAGCGCAGAGAGAGGTTCAATACTGTTGATTTTCGTGTTTGACAAGTTGATGAACTTAAGTTCAGTCAGTTGACGTACCGGTTCAAGGGAAGTGATGGAAGTGCTCTGACATTCAAGATACTTTAGCTTTACGAATTCAGAGATCGGCTCCAGTGTGTTGATAGACAATCTGCCAATGATGTTGATGCTGTCGATGGTTGTCAACCTGTGTAATTGTTCGATAGTAGGATCATCACCTATTTTCAGGTAGTTTGTAAATATTTTTTTCCAATCGGCAGACATCTTTCCCCACCATTTATTCAACTCTTCAGATTCAAAGATCACTGTCACCGTTGGATGTTTCTGCATAAATTGTAATGCTTCTTTCCGGTCAATACTGGTTTTGTCGCAATAGATCTTCTTTAATCCTGAAAGGTTTTCAAAAGCGGCCAGAGAACTGACTTTGGTATTATCAAGAAATATCAACTGAAGATTAGAGAGATTCTTCAGCGGAGTAATGTCCGTAACAGGAACATCCGTTAAATAAATTATTTCCAGATTGATCAATCCCGATATCGGATTAAGAACTGTAACCTGTGTTCCTGAAAATCTCAGATCTTTCAATCCGGTCAGGTCTTTCAATGGACCAAGATCCGTAACAGAAGTACTGCTGAAATCAAGTACTTCCAGCAAAGGGAACCCTGAAACAAGATCGAGGTTAGTGATTTGCGATTTCTTCAGCTTCAGGGATTTAATATTATTATTATAACGCAATGGATCCAGTGTATTCACCTGAGTTCCTGAAATATCTAATGTTTCGAGGCCATTCAGGTTGCGTAGTGGCATAATGTCAATGACAGAAGTGTTGGACAGGTTAACATCCTTCAAAGATGACAGTCTGCTCAATGGCCCCAGCTCGGTGATATTAGAATTCCCGCCAATATTGATCTCTTTAATGTTGATAATCTGTGAAAGGAAGCCATAAAATTTTCCTGGATCAACCTTGGTCTCAACCCCATTCACCGTAGCAATGGAATCATGAAAGGAAGTAACCTGGTTCAAACGAATCGATTCATCAATTACAAATTCTTTCCCAAACACAGCTTTCCAGCTTTCTGAAAGGTTGTTCCACCAATTCCGAAGCTCATCCTTTTCATCATATTTGGTAGTGTAAATGCTCACAATCTTTAATTGCTCCTTAGTCTCATCGTAGTTGATTTCGAAGTATCTGACCTTATTGTTATTGACAGAATCATTGTTGACAGTCGTTCCTGCCAGATTCCGGTTTGCCGTTACTTTAAAATATGTCTGTCCGACATCATTTGTCATCACACTTACATCCTGAACCGTGTATTGAAATTTTGCACGTTTAAAGAAAAAATCCACATCGCTCAGATAGGCCTGAATATCTTTATTAAGTGTGACTAATCGTTTCTCATCAAGATCATCTTCTACCTGAACCTTAGAATCCCAGAAAATCTTCTCATAACTTTCGTTGATTATCACCTGTTTTTCTTTTACAGGATTTCCTTTATCTGCGAGGAAATTCAATGTTCCCTCGAAGAACTTAACAATCTGAATGGATTGTTGCTTGAACCCTTCTAGCTGTTCAGGTGTAAACTTAATTATCGTAGTACTGACTTTTTGCTTGGGATTATTCTTGGAGCCCTGTTTAGTTTGCTGTGTGGCAGATGATGTTTTTTTAGGAGTTTGGGATTGAGTCGTTGTCTTTTTTTGAGCAAAAGAACCGATTGACAAGAATATCAAAAAAGTTACGATGGGGATGCAGGTAAATTTAATTGTCATGCGTGTAGTTTCGAATTAATTCCTTTTTATCCTTTGTGTTGATTTTGATCATGTTGGATATCAGCCATCCTGAATTTGCCTCATTCCTGTTAAAGTAAGAAACCTCAAAATACCATCCCTGGACCTGGAAGAAATGAAATTTCACATTTTTTACGGCTTCAAATTTCAGGTTGCCATTTTTCATTTCTGCAACAAAAAGAGCAAGCTGGTCAGGGATATAATTTCTTTCCAGGTAATAATCCAGGTTGCCCGGGTCTTCAAAGACTTTATGAATATTCATAAAGTCAATCTCATGGCTCAATGGATGAAGAATCATTTGAAGATTTGATGTATCACCTAAATGAGAAAAATATTCGTTGAAATTCGTAAAATAGACATTCGAAAAAACCCATTTGTAACCAAGATTCTGATGCTCCAGTTTGAGGTAGAGGATGATATTTACTTTTTCCTTTTTATAAATGAAACTTGATGTTACTTCTGCAAACCAGTTGTTGCCATGAAAGTCCAGAAAAACCGGACTTTTTTTATTTGTTACTAATTCGATAAAATCGTTTTTCTCCGCATTCGAAATCAACCCATTAGAATTATCAAAAATAATGTTTAAGAACTTCTTCCTCGATTTAAGATCACGAAAAGTGCTATCCTTACTATAAAAACGCTTTCCCTTCGCATCTTCTTCCGCATTGAATCTTCGGAAGAACTGGTTGACCTGTTTGGTTTGGGCATAAAAAATTGATTCATCGGGAGTAAAATCACCAATTGATCCATTCTGGCAAAACAAAGTTATTGGCAGCGAAAACAGAAAAATGACAGCAAAAGTTCTCATTTTACAATTTGAATAAAATGCAGGATACGAAATGAAAAATGAAGACTGAGTAAGTGCTTTCAAAGCTCATGGTTCAGTAAACAGGAACCATCTGAGTAATTCCTTATTGTTATGTTTACTAATATCTGAGCAAAATCATTTTGATGTTTCTTTAACGCGGATATCTCCCAGCAAAACATCCCAGAAACCTATCAAACGCCCACCAATCTGGGTTTCCTTACGCTTGACATAAACAGTAATGTCTTTCTTTGTGGTATCCTCATAAATCAGCCCCTTTTCTTTATCAAAGCCTTGAAAACGTTGATATATCGTAATTACCCCCACATAAGTTCCATCGGGTTGTCTTTCAAGATCGCTGACGTACTGAATTTTGTACCAATCGATATTTACCCTGTCATAATTCAATTGCATCAGGCGGTCAAAATATGCCCGGATCTTATAGTTGGTGACATCCGGGCGGGAAAGTGATGAAACACCGATCTCACTGTTTTCCATAAAGAGTTCCATGGCACGCTCTATCACGCGCTGTGCTTCCGACCATTGAGTTTTCTTGTCGCCAATAATACTGATGTATTTGCTGAGGTCGCGTACCTTCTCAAGGGCAAGACTGTCAATTGCCTGTTTTCGCCCCGGAGAAATATTATCCTGCTTATCCTGAGCAAAAAGACTGGAGGTGATGGCGAGAAAGCATATCACTGATATAATTGAAATTCCCTTTTTCATATTTATCATTTTTTTATTAGTTCAAGTTCTTTGATTTTTCCGTCACTATCTAACGAATAGTTATCCACGGCATTACGGCTGACTTTCTGATCCATCACAAAATTCAGATACCGTTTGATGGTTGTAGGTTTATCATAATCCGGCGGCGAATTTCCTTCGCGATATATGATAATCATTACCGGGACATCGTCGAAGGAGAAAAGGCCAAGTGTGCTTTTTATCAGTGTTGAGGCCTGAACGGAATTCCCTGATTTCCCGGCATCAGCAATACCCTGGAAAGCATTTTCAAGTTGATTCTTAAGGGGAACATTCGGTTTGTTCCGCATGCCCGCAATTTTTTGTTCAACTTTAGCTATCAGGTCGTTGATCTCTTTATCACCGAGGTTCAAAGCTTTAATTACAGCAAGCTCTTTGGCTAACTCATCAGCTGATTTATTATCCTTATTCAACAGCATATCTAAGAGTTCTGCACGGGCCGAATCGATTTTCTGCTGTTTCTGCATATCGCGGTCAGCAAAAGCTTTTTTTAAAACTTCCTGTGCCTGGCTTATCATCTCATCCAACTGTGGGTCTTTGAAGTTTTTAGCCTTGATATCGGTAACGATCTTTTGTTGTTGTTCCAGCGATTTAGAACTGGTTCCATTGATGATCGGGGTAAGCTGGCTCTTGGCATTTTCGATCTGGGCTTTACGTTCCTTTTTCGATAATTTTCCGGTGGTTTTGCAACCATCTGAACCAATAGTCACTGCAGCAATCAACAGGATAAAAAGGAAATGCTGCCATTGAATTGTTTTGACTTTATTACAGATTTCTGACATATGCATGTTGTTTGTTGATTATTAATTTGAATTGATAATCACTATGAAACTTTATAGAATGGCAATTTGACAACTTTTGCCCGGAGAGATTTTTCGCGGATCCTGATGAGAATTTCACTGCCTTCTTTTGATAAGATGGCAGGTACATAACCCATCCCTACAGGCTTTTTAAGTGAAGGCCCCATGGTTCCGGATGTAACCTCACCGATTGCTTTTCCTGTATGATCAACGATAAGATAACCATGCCGGGGAATACCCATTTCAATCATTTCGAAACCAACCAGTTTCCTGGAAACACCTTCCTGCTTCTGCTTTAAAAGGAAAGCTTTATTGATGAACTCTTTTTGATCAGTGAACTTTGTGATCCAACCAAGTCCCGCTTCGATGGGTGAAGTTGTATCATTGATATCATTTCCATAAAGGCAATAGCCCATCTCCAAACGCAGAGTATCCCTTGCACCAAGTCCGATAGATTTTATCCCGAATTCTTTTCCGGCTTCAAAAACTGCATGATAGATCTTTCCGGCATCTTCATTTTTCATATAGATTTCGCAACCACCGGAACCGGTATAGCCAGTAGTGGCAAAGATTACATTTTCAACTCCGGCAAAAGTAAGCACCTTAAAAGTATAATATTCCATGTCCCTGATCATCGTGTTTGTCAACTTCTGCATAGCTTTCAACGCAAGTGGTCCCTGCACTGCAAGCTGGGAAATTTCATCCGAAGCATTGGAAAGGTCTGCTCCCATTTTATTTTGCCGGTTGCACCATTCCCAATCCTTGTCAATATTGGAAGCGTTAACAACGAGGAGGTAAGTTTCTGCATTAACCCTGTAAACCAGAAGATCATCAACAATACCACCAGTTTCGTTCGGGAAACACGAATACTGTACCTTGCCATCTGTAAGTTTCGATGCGTCATTAGACGTAATCCATTGAACAAATTCAAGAGCTCTCGGCCCCTTGACCCAGAATTCTCCCATGTGGGAGACATCAAATACTCCAACACTTTTCCGAACAGTTTCATGTTCTGAATTGACACCTTCAAATTGAACCGGCATATGAAAACCCGCAAAAGGAACAATTTTTCCTCCTGCTTTTTCATGAAATTTTGTAAATGCTGTATCTTTCATGCGTATATTTTGTTTGTAAACGTTGCAAAGTTAGAAAAAATTGTAAGGTGCTTTCCCCGCTGCCTTTTAAGTTGCTAACTTTCATCAGTTGATAACTCAGGTAAATAAAGACTGTTTCTGAATTATTTGTAATTTTGATGTCTAATGATGAGTTGATGAGAATATGATAATTCATCAACAAAATATCGAAATTCAACACAATGATTTTGACAAATCAGATCACAACTCCCCCCTGGTTGATTTTTCTTATTGACCTCTCTGTTGTTGTAGGTTCAGTATTATTGGCATACCTTCTGAGATTCAATTTCAAGATACCAGAAAATGAACTTAGACCTCTTCCCGGAATTCTTTTATACATCGTATTCTTTCGCGGTGTAAGTTTTTTCCTGGCTCGTTCTTATGCTGGTATAATCAGATATACTAGCACAACTGATTCATTCAGAGTAATAGCGACAATTCTTGCCGGAAGCTTGTTTTTCGGATTGACGAATGTTATAACATACAATTTCATCAATAGTACGTTCTTCATTCCTTATTCCATTATCATCATTGATCTGATGATCACATCCCTGTTCATGATTACTTTCAGAATTCTGGTGAAAATTGCTTACCTTGAATTCCAACATCCTCTACGGGAGAAGGCGAACGTTATCATTTATGGTGCCGGAGAAGCCGGAATAACCACCAAATCAGTACTGGAGCGTGATGCTGACACAAAGTATAAAGTTCTTGCTTTCATGGATGATAATCCTCAGAAAATAGGCAAGAAACTTGAAGGCGTCGACATTTTAAGCCCGGAAAAACTGGAAAATCTTATTGCAACTAACACAATTGCCAATTTGATCCTTTCTCCTCAACATTTTGACCCTGATCGAAAACAGAAACTCGTGGATATTTGCCTGGCCAGAAATGTCAAAGTGATGTCTGTTCCTCCAATGATCAAATGGATCAATGGAGAATTAAGTTTTAAACAAATCAAAAAAATCAACATTGAAGATCTCCTTGAACGTGAAGAGATTAAGCTCGACATACATCAGATTAAAAGAGAACTAACCGGAAAAAACATCCTGATTACCGGAGCTGCAGGTTCAATTGGAAGTGAAATTGCTCGTCAGGTAGCAAAATTCTATCCGGAGAAATTGATTCTGGTTGATCAATCGGAAACTGCTCTGCATTACATTGAGCTGGAATTTAGTGAGCATTACCCTGGTATTGATGTCACTTTCAGGATAGCAGATATCTGTAACATTTCAAGGATGGAGCTTATTTTTCAGCAATTCAGCCCTGATATTGTATACCATGCCGCAGCCTACAAGCATGTTCCGGTGATGGAAAATAATCCTTCAGAGGCTATCCTTAACAATGTTGAAGGAACAAAGGTCATTGCTGACCTGTCTGTAAAAAACGGCGTGAAGAAATTTATCATGATTTCAACCGATAAGGCCGTAAACCCAACAAGTGTCATGGGGGCTTCTAAAAGAATTGCTGAAATTTATGCACAATCCATGAATACCAAAAATGTAACACGCTTTGTCACAACCCGTTTTGGTAATGTATTGGGATCTAATGGTTCCGTAATTCCATTGTTTCATAGCCAGATTGAAAAAGGAGGGCCAGTTACCATTACACATCCGGATATCACACGCTACTTTATGACCATCCCGGAATCCTGCCAGTTGGTTCTTGAGGCAGGTAGTATGGGAAAGGGAGGAGAAATATTTATCTTCGATATGGGCCAATCTGTAAAAATCGTTGACCTTGCAAAAAAAATGATCCGGCTTTCCGGGTTAACACTTGGAAAAGATATACAGATCAAATATATTGGCCTGCGTCCGGGGGAAAAGCTTTACGAAGAGTTGCTGAACAACGAAGAAAATACTATCTCCACACATCATTTGCAAATTCTGATCGCCAGGGTTAAAGAATATCCTGAAGCAATTTCTTCCAGTATCCAGGAGTTGATAACACTTGCCCGGACAGGCTCAAACAAGGATATCGTCTACAAAATGAAAAATATCGTGCCGGAATTCATAAGCCAGAACTCCATTTATGAACAATTAGACCAGATCAAATAATTATCCTCCTATAACTCAATTTTGAAAAACCCCCAATGATCATCATCTTAGGCCCTACTGCCAGTGGGAAAACTGCGCTGGCCGCAAAACTCGCCAACCAGATCAATGGAGAAATTATCAGCGCAGATTCCCGGCAGGTTTACCGCGGAATGACAATCGGGACAGGGAAAGACTATGAGGAATATTGCGTAAAAGGATCCCCAATTCCTTATCATCTGATCGATATAAAAGAACCAGGTTACGAATACAATGTTTTTGAATTTCTCCAGGATTTCCAGAAAGTATTAATCGACATTATTTCCCGTGGGAAAACTCCGGTTCTTTGCGGTGGATCTGGCATGTACATTGATGCTGTGGTGAATGGGTACAAACTTCAAAAAATTAATAAAAACCCCGAATTATTAAAAACACTCCAATCCAAAACAGGGGATGAACTAAGCGAAATGCTAAGACAGTCAAGGAAAACCCACAATACTACTGATCTTCTTGACAGGGAAAGGATGATCCGCGCGATACAAATTTCTCAGGAATCAAATGAAGACAAAAAGAAAATCCCCTCGCTCCCGCTTCCTGGCTATACACTCATCGGGATCTCCTTTGGCAGAGAAGCCTTACGGAAAAGAATCACAGATCGTTTAGAAAGAAGACTGCAGAACGGAATGATCACAGAAGTGGAACAGCTGCTCAAAAACGGCCTTTCTCCTGGTCAGCTAAAATTTTACGGATTGGAATACCGGTATATCACATTATACCTTGAAGGAGAATTGACATACAATGAAATGTTCCGGTTGCTGAATACAGCTATTCATCAATTTTCAAAAAGGCAGATGACCTGGTTTCGGAAAATAGAACGTGAAGGACATCATATCAATTGGATAAACGGAGCCACTGATCTGGATGAAAATGTTCGTTTATCGATAGGGCTAATCAATACATAATTTTACTATGGGTTGTGTTTTTTGCTAAAATTTATTATTTTTGCAATCAATAATATGAAATATTAACTAAAAAAATACCTTTATGAAGAAGATTAATCAAGCTATGATATACGGTATCCTTCTAATGAGTATCGTTATCGTTATTTCCGGTTGCAAAAAGAAAACTGAGACAGTGACCTATCCTACTGTATCATTCATTGTTACTTACCTGACTGTTCAGTTACAAGCAGGTGGTGAGGGTGTACAATTTTATGCTAACTGCAATTCAACCGATGTTAAAATGACAAAAGTTGAAATTTTAGACCCGATCCATAGCGGAACTGTTACCTATAACCTGAATGGACAGGGGTATGTGAAATCTCAGATTTTTGATTTACAGGATGCTGGCACTGCTTATCAAAAACAGGGCGGTACTTATCAGATTACATTTACAGGACTTCGTACAGTTGACAACGCACCTTTTACTGTCATTTCAAACGTCAGTGTGGCAAAGTAAACGTTCATTAAACTTCTCCAAAAACCCAACATAAATAATGTTGGGTTTTTTTGTTATTGCTCAGATCACTTGGTTTTGCCAGGTAAAGGAGGAATTCCCGGCAACTCTTTCCTTACGGATGTTAACTCTTCTGTTAGCTCAAATTTGGATAGATTTGATCATTGTCGTAAAAAAAAGTCCATCTATCAAAAATCTTCCCAATAGATTTTTTTGTCAAAACGTTACTGTATGTACTTTTTGTTACTTTTGTGATAAATAATGTTATCTCATAAAATCCAGGATATGAATAAACTTAATCGGGTTATTGTTTACAGTATTCTAATAATGAGTATCATTATCGCTTTTTCCGGTTGCAAAAAAAAGACGGATGAATCACCCGCACCAACCTATCCAGCAGATCCTATTCCTGCCTTTACCATAACTTACCAGACAGTTCCATTAGCCAGCAATGATACAGGAGTTAAGTTTTTTGCAAACTGCAGCACAACGGGCATAAAAATGACGAAAGTGGATATTGTCAATCCAATCAATGGGACCATATCGTTTGCCCTGAATGGCCAAATATTTGATAGCGCTCAAGTTTTTGCTTTACAAAGTGAAGCTACTATTTACCAGAAACATGTTGGTACTTACCGGATTATTTTTAGTGGATTCCGTAAAGTTGATAATGCACCGTTTACTATTGTCACATACATTAATGTTACCAGGGATGATCCCTATCCTGCTGTTTCATTTATCGTTACTTACCTGACAGTTCAGTTGCAAGTAGGTGGTGAGGGTGTACAATTTTATGCTAACTGCAATTCAACAGATGTTAAAATGACAAAAGTGGAAATTTTAGACCCGATTCACAGTGGAACCGTAACTTATAACCTGAATGGTAATGCATATGTAAGATCTCAGATCTTTGCTTTACAGGATAATTCCACTGCTTATGCAAAACAGAGTGGTACATATCAGATAACTTTTTCTGGTCTTCGCACAGCTGACAGCGCACCGTTTGTCAATGTTGTAAATGTTCCTGTTTCCAAATAAAGATTGTTAAAAAAAAAGAGGCTGCTTTCAAAAAAGTAGCCTCTTTTTTTTCCCTGATCACTTCGATCACTTAGTTTTATCAGGGTAAGGAGGAATTCCCGGCAACTCTTTAGGCCAGCTTTTTAATTCATCTTTTATCACTTCAATGGCTTTATTCAATTGCTCATCCTCACCTGCGTATTCTTTTGCAGGATCATTATCTACGATAATGTCAGGATCCACTCCATGACCTTCAATTATCCAATTCTTTCCTTCAGTGTCATACGGTGCAAATTCCGGTTTCCTTAAAGAACCCCCATCAATAAATGGCAAGGAACCACGAATACCGACAACTCCACCCCATGATCGTGTACCGATAATTTTCCCCATCTTCATCTTTTTGAACTGGTAGGGAAAAAGATCCCCGTCTGAAGCAGAATAGCGGTCAATTAACATGCACTTGGGCCCCCACACCATTTCAAGTCGGCCAGGACTTCCTTCAGTATTCCGTGCCATTTTGATCATGGTCATTTCCCGATTCAATCGCTCAATAATCATAGGAGATACGTTTCCACCACCATTTCCACGATCATCAATGATCAATGCACGTTTGCTAAGTTGTGGATAAAAATGTTTTACAAATTCATTTAACCCCTCAGGACCCATGTCAGGAATATGGATATACCCGACCTCGCCATTCGTTGCATCACTTACCTTTTTAATATTTCCCTGCACCCAGTTATAATAGAATAACTTTTCTTCATTGCCGGTAGGAACGGCAATTGTCTTGTGCGAACCAGCTTCACTTGCTGTAGCATTTACCGTAAGTTCAACCTGGCAATCAGCCATATTAAAGAGCGACTGATAAATATCCTGCATATCTTTGGTTGATTTTCCATTGACTGCAAGTATATAATCTCCCTCCTTTACATCAACTCCAAGTTCGGTTAATGGTGAACGGCCATCACCAGTCCAATTCTCTCCCCTGAAGATTTTCTCAATCTTATAATAACCAGACGCATCTCTCGACAGCCGTGCCCCGAGAAGCCCCATTTTAATTCTGAGAGGTTGAGGTTTATCGCCACCTTCAATGTAAGAATGGCCTGTACTAAGCTCTGCAACCATCTCCCCTAAAACATAAGTCAGGTCATTTCTGTGATTAACATAAGACAACAAGGGTTCATATTTTTTCTTAACTGATTCCCAGTCAACGCCAGACATATTTGGAGCAAAATAGAAATATTTCATCTGGCGCCATGCTTCGTAGTAAATTTGAGCCCATTCTGCTTTCTGATCAACCAGGACCTTCATGTTGTTGAGATCTAACCAATCTTTCACTTCAACTTTCCCTTTTGGGATATCAATCACAGCGAACTTTCCAGTCGCAAGAAGTAGCATCTTCTTTGTATCAGCAGAAATCTCATATCCATTAAAATCGCCAATACTGGTCTCCTTTTTATCTTTGAGGTTGAATGTCATTAAAGTGCCACCTTGTTTCCCGCGTTTCAGGTAATAGACATTATCACCCACAGCATTCACATGATCATAAGATGAAGCTTCAATCGGAAGCACAACGATGCGATCAATAATTCCGTCAATATCAACTTTAATATCGGCAGCCTTCTTGGTATCGGACTCCTTCTTCTCTTCTTTCTTATCTGGTTTTTTATCAGATTTTGCATCTGCTGAAAGTGAGTCTTCTTTTTTAAGATTTACTTCGTCATTTTCTGGTGCAAAAGGAGAAGGAGTGCTTTTCGATAAGGTAACAAAGTAAACCTTAGTCATATCAGCATAAGAATGGTTCCATTCTGTCCAGCTGTAAGTCGGATTGAAATCCCTGTTAGAAGTAAAGAACAGGAATCTGCCATCATTGCTGAACGCGGGAGTCCCTGCATCGTACCAACCATCTGTTACAGGAAACCTGCCCTTGGTTGCAAGTTCAAACAGGTAAATCTTAGTCTGGGTAGTTTTATCCGGCTTCGCATAAGTTATCCATTTACTGTCAGGAGACCATCCAAATTCCGTGAATTCCCAATCAATGGAGCGATCTACCATCGTAACTTCTTTTGAGTCAATATTCACAAACTGCAACCTGAGTAGCTTATCTGCCCAGAGAAGTTTTTTACTGTCCGGCGCCCAGATCGCTCCATATTTATAGGTATCCGCATTTTTTGTGATCTGAACCGGAGCTGCACTTCCATCTTGTTTCTGGATATAAATTTCATCTTCACCAGTTAAATCAGAAGTGTATGCAATGTACTGACCATCAGGAGACCATGCAACATCACGCTCATGAACGCCAGAAGATCGTGTCAGATTTTTAGTAATCCCGGTCTTCTCAGGCACTGTGAAAATATCACCCCTGGCATCAAATGCAACTCTCTTTCCATCAGGAGCAAGTGACGCTGAGTTGATAAACTTGCCAGCATCCTTCATTACATTTCGCCCGGTTATTAAATCGTCGGCTATGCGAATGGCGACCTTCGAAGTTTGCCCGGACGCAAGATCATAAGTATAGATGAATCCTCCATTTTCGAATACGATCGACTGGTTGCCGATGGAAGGGAATTTGATATCAAATTCTGTAAAATTAGTGACTCTGGTAGTCAACTTTTTTGTCAGGTCATAACAAAACAGGTTCATAATCCTTTCCCTGTCGCTGCAGAAATAGATTTTATCTCCGGCCCACATTGGGAAAATATCCTGCGCAGGATTATTCGTGATATTTTCTGTCTGCCTGGACTTGAAGTCATATATCACAATATCATCGGCCATACCACCTTTATAATATTTCCATGTTCGGAACTCCCTGAAAACCCTGTTATAGGCAAGCTTTGTCCGGTCAGGAGAATAGCTGGCGAAACCTCCTGCCGGTAACGGAAGTTCTTCAGGCATACCACCCTTGACATCTTCCAAAAATAACTGTCCTTTAAAATCATTAAAAGTCTGCTTACGAGAACGAAATAAGATATGCTCATTGTCACGCCATGTCATCACGATGTTATTCGGCCCCATGCGGTCTGCAACGTCGTCTCTTCCAATCGTGGCAGTATATGAAAGACGCTGTGGAATTCCACCTTCCGCAGGAATAAGGTAAACTTCTGTATTCCCATCGTACTGGCCTGTGAATGCGATCTTTTTTCCATCCGGAGAAAAACGGGCAAACATCTCAAATCCGACCTCATCATTTGTCAACTTTCTGGCCAGACCTCCAGTTTTGTCGACGGAATAAAGGTCACCTGCATAAGTAAAAACAATCTGATTCCCATGGATGGCAGGAAAACGCAACAATCGGGCTTCATCCTGAGAGTAACCCTTCATCACAGACAGAAGCATGGCGAAAACCAAAAAATAATTTTTCATGAAACGAAGTATTAATTTGTAAAAAAGTTCCTTGACTAAAGACAAAAGTAATTACAATCCATTCAAAATCGGCCTATCATTCGATAAGTTCCTACATTTACTTGATAAAGAAGCAAATTTTGCTAATAAAGCAAAAGAATGGTCATTGAACAGAATATATCTATACCTTTGCAGCCCTGGTTCAGTTATCACTGATGAATTCGTGAAACTTTTTATTATCAATCCTTTTTTTGATCTTCAATACAGAATTTTTCAAATTTAACAGACTTAACCATTATACCCTATGATAATTGATGTAATCTTTGCGGGTGGTAAGCAAGTAAATGCGCTTGTAAATGGCTTTACAGTCAAAACAGACCAGGATCCAAAATCGGGTGGAGAAGGTTCCTCGCCTGATCCTTTCACATTGTTCTTATCTTCCATTGCAACCTGTGCAGGAATTTACACAAAATCATTCTGCGACCAACGCGAGATCCCTGCAAATGAGATCAGTCTCAGGATGGAAACTTCGTTTGATCATGAAGTCAAAATGGTTACTCATATCCACATCGGGATTCATGTTTCTCATGCATTTCCTGAAAAATATGAAAGCGCCCTTTTACATGCAGTCGGCTTATGTACTGTAAAAAGGCACCTATCCGATAAAATTCTTGTTGAAACTACCTTACTGCGTTAACTTTCTTTTTTTGTTGCACATAATATTGGCTGTAATAAGGCTGAACTAAACGGATATAAATATTTTTTAAAACCCTTTACTTAAAGATGAAATCAAAAGAAACAGGATTCAATTCAAGACTTGTGCATGGTACAGGCAAGAGAGATCCATTGGGAAGTGTAATTACCCCAATTTATCAGACTTCTACTTTCTCGTTTGAAAGTGCAGAACATGGCGCAAAATGTTTTGCCGGCGAAAGTGATGGCTACATTTATACACGGATCGGCAACCCGACGAATAATGATCTCGAGAAATCCATCGCCGATATGGAAAATGGATTTGGTGGAATTGTTACTTCATCAGGTATGGGTGCTGTAAATACTCTTTATCTGGCCTATCTTGGTGCAGGTAAACATATTGTCAGTCATAATGCAGTTTACGGCCCTGCCAGGGGACTAATAGAAGGAACTTATTCAAAATTTGGTGTTGAATCAACATATGTTGACACAACAGAAATCAATCAGGTTATCCAGGCAATCCGTTCAAATACGAGCATGATTTATTTGGAAACTCCTGCAAATCCTACAATCGGAATATCTGATATTCCGGCCATCGTTGAAATTGCTCATCAACACAATATCAAAGTCTGTGTTGACAATACATTTTGCAGTCCTTATCTCCAAAATCCATTAGATATGGGAGCTGACATAGTTTTGCATTCTCTGACAAAATTTATCAACGGACATGCTGATATCGTTGGTGGAGCACTCGTGACAAAGACTGAAGAGGATTATCTTAAGCTTCGTTCGATGATGGTAATTTCAGGATGCAATATGGATCCTCACCAGGCATTTCTGGTTCGCCGGGGATTGAAAACGCTGGGAATACGTGTTGATCGCGCCCAGGAGAATGCCATAAAAGTAGCAAGTTTCCTGGAGGCTCATCCAAAGGTTGCCTGGGTAATGTATCCGGGATTAAAATCGCATCCACAGCACGAATTGGCTAAACGGTTGATGCGAGGTCCCGGCGCAATGATCAGTTTTGGGTTATCCGGAGGATTAGAAGCAGGGAAAAAATTAATGAACAATGTTAAACTCTGCATTCTCGCGGTTTCTTTAGGGGGTATTGAAACGCTGATCCAACACCCGGCATCCATGACACATTCAAAATTATCGAAAGAGGCGAAAAAGCAGGGAGGCATAAGTGATGATCTTGTCAGACTATCTGTTGGAATTGAAGAGTCAGAGGATATTCTCGAAGACCTTTCGCAGGCGCTTGACTTAGTTTAATTCTTCTTTCTCATTCAGAACAATTACAATGCTTTTTCTTTTCTGAAAGAACGTTTGATAAAGAAAGAAACCATGGTATAGGGCTGAAAATTTTCAGCTTCTCAGTAAATTTGAAACTTCACTCACTTTTCCTTGAAAGTTATCAATCTTCATTTTTTCGTATTTTTCATACTTTCTGTATCATTTCTCCTTCTTGTTTCTCCCAT
>CAIWTA010000289.1 GCA_903915465.1 uncultured Bacteroidales bacterium
CCGGTGAGTTGCATCCCGTCGCCGGAGTCACCGACAAATTTAACTACGACAGATTCTCTTTCAATTACAGGTCTTTTTTTCTTTGTCATTGTATTGTTGATTTAGGGAGGCAAAGTTACCAAATAAGTTTGATTTACGATTGGACGATTTACGATTTCAGAATGAAGTTATTGATTTACGATTTACGATTTTTTCAAAAAACTGATAGATGGCCTATAAATCTCTCTCACATTTTGTTGCTGTACTTGAATCAGCCGGAGAATTAGTCCGGATCAGGGAATTCGTTTCCCCCCATCTGGAAATTTCTGAAATTGCCGACCGTATCATCAAGAATAAAGGGAAAGCTTTATTGTTTGAAAATACCGGCACCGGCTTCCCTGTACTGATCAATGCTTATGGTTCAGAAGCCAGGATGTGCATGGCATTGGGTGTAAATAACCTGGATGAAATCGGAAAGAACATTACACACTTATTGCACAATCTGCTTGGCCCAAAAGATAGCTTTTCAGAAAAACTTAAAATGCTTCCTTTAGTAAAGGAAATGGCTTCATTTATGCCAAAACGCATCAGCAGGAGAGGGAATTGTCAGGAAGTGATCCTTCGGAATCCTGATTTAAGAAACCTTCCTGTTCTCACTTGCTGGCCTGCAGATGGTGGTCCTTTTATCACGCTTCCGGTAGTCCATACAAAGGACGTGTTATCAGGGATAAGAAATACCGGCATGTACAGAATGCAGGTTTTCGGAGCTGATACTACAGGTATGCATTGGCACCTTCACAAAGGCGCTGCACAGCATTTCAGGAAATATAAGGAGCTTGGATTGAAAATGCCGGTCAGCGTTACACTGGGCGGTGATCCTGTATATACTTATGTAGCTACTGCACCTTTGCCGGAGAATATTGATGAGTACCTTCTTGCCGGATTTCTTAGGAAGAAAAAAGTGGAAATGGTTCGGTGTCTTACAAATGATCTGGAAGTGCCGGAGGACGTGGATTTTGTTATCGAAGGTTTTGTTGATCCAAGTGAAGACCTCGTTCTTGAAGGACCTTTTGGCGATCATACAGGTTTCTATTCTCTTGCAGACTTCTATCCCAAATTCCATGTAACTTGTATCACACATCGAAAAAATGCTGTCTATCCTGCAACCATTGTAGGAATTCCTCCAATGGAAGACGAATGGCTTGGAAAAGCTACTGAACGGATTTTTCTTGTTCCCCTGAAGACAACTGCTGTTCCCGAATTGAAAGACATGAAGATGCCGGTTGAAGGGGTTTTTCACAACATTATGCTCGCAAGTATAGGAAAAACTTATCCGGGACAGGGAATGAAAGTCATGAACTCTTTATGGGGAGCCGGTCAGATGATGTTCAACAAAATCATGGTTGTAGTGGGAGAGGAGGTGAATGTACACCACATCGAAGAAGTTGCAAAAGTCGTTTCAGACACCGTCGATCCGTTGCAGGACATCCAGTTTATCAAAGGACCGGTGGATATCCTTGACCATTCCAGCAGTAATTTCGCATTTGGAAGTAAAATAGGTATTGATGCAACAGAAAAACTTCAGGAGGAATCTGTTCATGCGTCAAGAAAAATGAAGGAATATTTCGTGGATAAAACAGCTTTGCAAAGAGAATTCCCTGAAATATCAATGATTAATGACCTTCTTCTTTCTGACCAGATTTCTATTCTGATCTTTTCAATCCGCAAATCAAGAGAAAATCATATCCGGGAAATTTGTCGGATAGCCATGCAAAAAGCCTACATCCGTGAAATCAAATTCATTGTTGTGATGGACGAAGAAGTCGATGTGTCTCATCCGGGAATGGTTGCATGGATCTGCTCAAATAATATAGACCCGATGAGGGATTGCTTTATTGTTGATGAGTTAAATGGCACTCCATTCCATACACTATTCATTGATGGTACGAGAAAAACAGAAAAATTTGACCGGTTTCATAGAGATTGGCCAAATATAATTGTAATGGACGATGCTACGATCGCAAAGGTCGATGAAAACTGGAAAAAATATCATTTGGGGACTTTCGTCTCTTCCCCGTCATTACGTTATAAACCTTTGGTTTTTAATAATGGTGCTGTCTTGAACCAAAGTGATTGACCAAAATGGATAATTTTTTATACTTTTGCGCCATCAACCGGGTTGGTATGAAAAGAACTTTATTCCTCGTTTTAATAGTACTTCTTGCTTTTTTTCCCTGGACAGGGATTCAAGCGCAGACTTGTATTGTTCAGGGAAAGGTTATAGACGAGCAGACGCACGAGCCATTAGCGTTTGTCAATATTGGAATCAAAGGGAAATCAACTGGTACATTTAGTGATGAACGTGGATTGTTCCAAATGGAACTTACAGGAGTAGAGTGCACGTTTATTGTTTCCTATGTTGGGTACGACAAATTGGAAAAACACATAAATATTGACGGGAAGAAAAAAATTCTACTAGACATTGAAATGACTCCTACTTCTCTTGAATTGAGCACCATTGTTGTCTCCGGATCAAAATACGAACAAAAAGTAGAGAATTCAATTGCTACAATCGAGGTATTAAAATCGTCATCCATTCAAGTCTCTAACCCTGGGAGCATTGATAAGGCCATTGAAAAAATCCCGGGGATTGCAATTGTGAATAACGAACCACAGATACGTGGTGGAAGTGGGTTCAGTTCTGGCCTCGGCAGCCGTGTAATGGTTATGGTTGACGATATTCCAATTCTTCGCGGAGATGCTGGCAGGCCAGATTGGGGATTCCTTCCGGTTGACAATGTTGAGCAGGTGGAAGTTGTAAAGGGAGCATCATCTGTTGTCTATGGTTCGTCAGCTATCACAGGGGCCATCAATATCCGAACTGTGTACCCTAAGGATAAACCAGAAACGAAAGTGAGTTCATTTGTCAGCGTATATAGTAAACCGGATCGGGAGTATGCTGCTCCCTGGAAAGGTATGAATCCGCTTATCTATGGTTTGTCAATGTCGCACCTCCAGAAGATAAACAACTTTGACCTGGGTTTCGGGGTTAATTACTACAATGACCAGGGATATATCAGGGGTACACCAGAATCAACTTCTGACACTGATTTTAACAAAGGGCAATTTGAACAAAGAGTAAAGTTTTATTTTAATACACGAATCAGAAACAAAAAAATTGAAGGCCTGACGTATGGTATAAACGGAAATTTCATGTTTTGTGATAAAGCTGAAACCTATTTCTGGTATGATGCCGACACCAATATTTATCGTTCTTATCCTGGTTCACTTTCACATTTCAAGGAATTCACCTTTTATGTTGATCCATACATCAAATATTACAATAAAAACGGGAATACACACAGTCTCAAAAATCGCATATACTACGGAAATACTGATGCGAACAACAACCAGTCAAACCTTTATCTGACGATTTATAACGAATATCAATATACACATAAATTTAAGAAGTTGGATGACCTGATGCTGGCAGCTGGCGTTGTGAATTCCTATTCTCATTCCTTTGGAAAAGTCTTTTCCGGCATACTTGCAGCGGATGGCACAACTTCTGCCAATGAGAATGGCGATTATCATTCCGACAACTTTGCGGTTTATGCACAGATAGAAAAGAAGTTCTTCAACCGGCTTACCATTCTCGTTGGTGGTCGATGGGAATACTATGAGATAGCCGGTCTGAAGGAAAACAAACCCATTTTCAGATCCGGATTAAATTTGCAGGCTGCCAAAGGAACATTTTTCCGCGCATCCATAGGGCAGGGATATCGGGCCCCAAGTATAGGCGAACGCTATATTACAACAAATTCAGGTGGTTTTGGGTTCTATCCAAATCCTGACCTGAAATCAGAGACCTGTATCTCCTATGAAGTAGGTGGTAAACAGTTATTCAAATTTGGGAAATTTGTCGGAATGGTTGACATTTCAGGATTCCTTGAGAATTATGAGGATTATGTGGAATTCAATTTTGGAGTATGGGGGAATAGCCCTAACCCAAAGAAGGATAACGGGTTCAAATTTCTGAATACGGGGCCTGCCCGGATCTATGGTGTAGACATGACAATTAATGCTGAAGGGAAGGTATTTAAAGACACTGAAATGTCTTTGCTGATCGGATATACATATTCAGTTCCACAAGCGCTTGATACTGATTTTGTGTTTTACAGCCATTATGTGGCACTGAGTGGAAGGACTAAGAATTATACCTA
>CAIWTA010000290.1 GCA_903915465.1 uncultured Bacteroidales bacterium
AAATCTCACGAAGTGAGATAGAAGAAGACGCAGCTGCGTTGTGGACGACGAGGCCTGCCCGGCCTGAGGGCAAAGATTGAAATCAGTTAACGGGCACGCGTTGCAAACGGGCACCAGCTGGTTAAGTATCAAATGCCAGACAAGTTTATTCTTAAAACATTGGAAGTCAATACATAATATCAACATTTTATAAAATGGTTGGCGAAACCACCAAAATATGTTTATCTTTGATGGTTCCAACCACCAATAAGGCACTAATTGTTTTTAATTTTCTGATACATAATGGAAAAACTAATTGAAAAATCCAATAAAAGCATTCAGTCTGTTCACTATCCATATCAACGCAATGTTATCGGAAAGATTAGTTGGAATTGGCGGATGAACGGCATCATTGGCGCCAGGGGCACGGGGAAAACCACCTTGTTGCTTCAAAAATTACAACAATTCAAAAAAGGAGGGCATGAAGTTTTGTATGTCCGTCTTGACGATCTTTATTTTGCTGATCATCGAGTTTATGATCTGGCTGACGCCTTCCGGAAAAATGGAGGGGAGTATCTGTTTATGGATGAAGTACATAAATATGCCGGATGGGCGAGGGAATTAAAGAATATCTATGATTCGATCCCGGAGTTGAAACTGGTTTTCTCAGGATCTTCCATCATTGAATTGACAAAGCAGGATGCCGATTTAAGTCGTAGGGCATTAATATATGAATTGACCGGACTTTCTTTCAGGGAATATCTGCTGATGGATGATATAATTTCATTACCGGTATATCCGCTAAATGAAATAATCAGTGATCATGAGGAAACAGCCACCGTGATAGTCAAACAAATTCCAGTTTTAAAGCATTTTTCAACTTATCTGAAAAATGGATTTTACCCGTATTTCCTGGAACCTGAACGGGATTACCTCACAACACTTGAACAAATCATCCAGACTGTAATGGAAACCGATTTAAGGTTTATTGAGAATTTCGATATCGCCCAGAGCAGAAAAATGTTGACGCTTTTAAAAGTGATTGCTTCATCAGCCCCGTTTAAACCCAATATTTCAAAAATTAGCCAGAAAACAGGTTTACATCGGCAAACAGTATTGCAGTATTTTCAATATCTTGAAAAGGCAAGAATGATAAAACTTGTCAATCAACCTGAAAGATTTATCAGCCGGTTGCAAAAACCCGATAAAATATTTCTTGATAACCCAAACTTGTTTTACGCGCTCAACCCTGAAATGTTAAATACCGGGAATCTAAGGGAAACATTTGCATTAAATCAGCTATGTGCAAATCATGAAGTGTTTCTGCACGAAAAGGCAGATTTCCTGGTGGATAATAAATTCATAATCGAAATTGGAGGCAAGAACAAAGATACACGACAGGTCAGGGGGTTTGATAATTCTTTTGTATTCATGGATGATATTGAAATAGGGCATCATAACAGGATTCCTCTGTGGTTATTGGGGTTTTTATATTGATTTGAATCTTGCTGCGCTGCCTGCATTACTCCTCATTGTGAGAAGGGGAAGGGCGGAAGGAAATCTCACGAAGTGAGATAGAAGAAGACGCAGCTGCGTTGTGGACGACGAGGCCGCCCGGCCTGAGGGCAAGACAAAATGCTGGAATGCTGGAATGCTGGAATGCAAAATGCAGGAATTCTGATACCTCGTTGCTTGCTGCGAGATGCTCAATTTTTTTGAAAACAACATCAGTCGCCACAGTAGCAGCCTTGGCTTCTTCGGTTCCGGCGAAGCAGGAAATCGAGCGAAGTGAGATAGAAGAAGACGCAGCTGCGTTGTGGACGACGAGGCCGCCCGGCCTGAGGGCAAGGATTGAAATCAGGCAACCGGCAGGCGTTACAAACGAGCGCCAGCTAGCCCGCCCGGCCAGGCTGATCTCCGGATGAACCCATATGGAAATGACTACTGTAAGGATGAATATCATAATAAACGAAATAAATTAAATTTAGACAATCTCTAAATTACAGGTGGATTTTTATTATCATAAGATTATGGGAGTACTGCTCCAACAGCAATATCTGCGTAGTTTCCGGCTGCAGACAGATCCGATCCGTCAACTAAACCGTCTCCATTGATATCCTGTGGAAGGTACCCGCACGCAGCGATATCTGAAAGATTACCTATATCAGACAAATCAGTTCCATCCACAATTTGATCCTGGTTCTCATCCCCGGCATAAATAACAGCTACACCATCTATCATTAGAGCCATGTTTGATGCATAAGCTTTAGCTTGTGTATTGAATGTATAGCTTATCGGAGTTCCTGAGAAGCAGACAGGATTAGCTGTGGTGGTTTCGATGTGGTTACGATGCCTGATCGTCAGATAATAAGAAGCGCTCTTTTCAGCCGGAATGGAAACCACGGCTGTACCGGTTGTGCTCAGTTCAATATCAGCAGTTGAGTATTCAACCGTAGCATAAGTTATTGAATTGTGCAGATCAATTGTGATGTGGTCGGCAACACCTGCCGGCCATTTTGGAACAAAACCATCACCCATTGCCTGATTCATTGTACCTGATCCTGCATATAATCCTTCCAGAAATACAGAGCTGAGATTGAGAATTTTGTTGGGGTTTATCGTCACAAAGCAATAGCCGGTCATTTGTGAGGAACAAATATTGTCAGGCCCCCAGGCTATAATTACATACTCACCTTCTTCGCTTACCGGAGGAGCAAATGTAATCGCGGAACCGGTACCAACTACAGGGAATAAATAATAGGGATTATTATATGGCAATCCTGTAATCTGATCTATTTTATGTAAAAAATAGGAAACACCAGACTCCGAACCCGAAAGGCCTATCGTGGTAGCTCCGTAATTCGGGACAGATGTCGGAGACGGAGTAATAGTAAACAATTGCGGATTGTGCCGGAATATTTTCAATTCAGGGAAGATAGTACTACATAATGTCATAGTGTTGTAAGCAAATACATGGTAAGTGCCGGCAACATTTTGCGGGCCAAAATTAATTGGAGAGCCTGTTGCTCCAAGCCTTGAAGGAGGTATCTGTAAAGGCCCTGGGCCAATCAATGGATTACACCATAATTCGTAAACTATTCCTGTTTGTGAATTAGCTAAAGATAAATCATCGCCGGCGCACAATGTTCCTCCAGGAGAAAATATTTGATTCTCTGGATCTGGATAAATAAATATACTTCCATCAATCCAAACTGAACAACCTGCAAAGGATGTGGCTTTTATCGTATACGTTCCTGTTGTGGTTATACCAGAAAAAGCCAATGGGGTACCTGTACCTGGTATAACTTCAACAGGTGTACCACCAAGATAAAGTTGATAATTTACGCCCAACTCGCTGCCATTTAAGGTGATGATATCTCCCAAACAATGGCCGGTCGATCCTATCAGATAATTTGAAATCGGATTTGGATTTTCTGTCACCAGGCACTGGCCGGTCATTAACACCGATTGCCCGTTGATCGTATTGGTTCCTGATACTGTATAGCTTCCGGTTTCTGAGATAGCCCAGATCAGGGGAATTCCACCACCCGGCTGCATTCCTCCTGCACCAGTTACAGGCAAACCATTCTTAAGTAACTGATAATTGATGCCAAAATCAGAATCTTCTAACGTTACAGAAACGGGTGTGCCTTCACATACAGATGAAGGAAATGGACAAATCAGGTTATATGTTGTTGTCTCAGGGTTAATGATTATGCTATAATAGTACGGTGTTCCCAAACACTCAATTCCACCTGGCAATGAGATCCACGGCGTAACTTTATATTTCAATGTACATGTTGAAGGTCCGCCAGGCAAAATAGACAAAGTCTGCGAAGGTAATAATGCCGTGGTGCCACTCAGTAAGTATGTACTGACGTATGATGGACAATCAACGCTGAAAAACGCCCAGCGAAAGTTCACTCCGGTTACACCCGAATTAAAAGTCACCGGAGCAGATGATAATCCAGAAACCACGGTCTGGAAATTTGGAGTGTTTGTAATATTTGCCACAGGCATTACATTTACTACCAGCGTAACAAGTGTTCCTGCACAGAAGTTAGGAGCCGGCCCATAGGGTGTAATTGTATAAGTAACCTGGCAGGGTGATGAGCCACTATTGAGAAGTACATCAGCAATTTTATCCTTAAGGATGGCGGGATTATTTGTATTTCCCGAGCAATCCTGGCCATGAACAGAAGTCCAGATAAATTTTGTGCCGGGAACTGTTGACACAGGAGTATAATTCAATGCATCACCCGAACAGATATCCGCCAATAAAGAACTGGTAATAACCGGTGGCGGATCTACTGTAATAGTTCTGTTTTTTGAACATAACATCAAACCATCTGTTACCGTGCAAGTGTAAGTGGTTGTGACTGCCGGACAAACATTAATACATCGGGTAAACAGAGGTAATGGTGCTCCTGCAGGAACTGAAGTCCAGAAATAGGAATAGTTCCCTGTACCACCGGATGGAACTGGCATACATAAACTTACCTGTCCGATTGGGCAACCGGTACAGACCCTGGTGGAACTGGCAATTATCTCGCTGCAGGTTACGCCCAGACCAACCTGTACTGTAACATTATCATTGTCAATACATCCTTTAGAGTCCGTGACTGTCAGCGTAAAAGTGGTAGTAGTACCTAACGTTATGCTCGGTGGATTCAGCAGTGAGGATGTATATGTTCCAAAGTTGTTTGTCCATAAATAAGTAAGATAGGGTAAGGTTCCCCCGGTTACACTACCCATCAGTGTTGTTGTTCCTCCCGGGGATATCGTAATAGGGTTGGCACCGGCAGAAGCAACCGGGTTGGGATTCACAACAATGATCATTACATCGCTGATATTATCTGAACAAGCAGTTGCTGGCGCAGGTTTTACAACCCTCCTGTAATGGTTAGTTACATTGAGGATGGGAGGCAGGTAATTCTGGCTCGTTCCCCCGGGAATTATATCCACAAATGGAGTAAAGAGAGGGCCTGTGGCCTTTTGCCATTGATAAGTAAAATTGCCGCAGGCTCCCGTGGGTAAAGAAGCGTTGATCACAGGCGGTTGAAAACCGGCACAAATCTCGGTGGGATTCGGGCTGGTGGTTATAGAATTGCCGCTAATGGGGTCGCAAAGTGTTACCGTTATAGGCGTTGAATTGTCAAAGCATGGTCCAGAAATGGCTACACGACGGTACGAGGTCGTTTCAGTAAG
>CAIWTA010000291.1 GCA_903915465.1 uncultured Bacteroidales bacterium
AGCTGCGTTGGGGTGACGAGGCCCGCGCGGCCTGAGCGCAAGTGTAAACAGAAGAATTGTAGATGCTTTGTTATTAATCTTTTCCAATTAGTTATATAGTAGTTTCGCAGAGTTAAACGCAAAGTTTTGCAGAAATGAATGAAAATGATCTTTCCTATTTGATTCGTGGGGCTGCTTTCAAAGTTCATTCAGTCCTCGGTCCAGGATTATTGGAATCGGTTTATGAAGTTGCTCTTTCCCATGAGCTAAAAACAATAGGCCTTGAGGTCAAGAATCAGGTTGGGATTCCTTTCATCTATACCGAAATCAGATTTGATATAGGATTTCGACTGGATATTATCGTTAACGATAAAGTAATTATTGAGATCAAATCGGTTGAATCATTGCAGGATGTTCATCATAAACAATTGCTGACTTATTTGAAGTTGACGAATAAGAAACTGGGGCTTCTTATCAATTTCAATATCGTTTCTTTGAAACATGGTATTGCGAGAATAGCTAATAATCTTTAGCATCTGTGTAACTCTGCGGTTAACTTTGCGTAACTCTGCGAGAATGGATTAAAAGTATCGTTTTGTATAAATGATTATGTTGAACTATTTCCAGCACCTCATTAAGAGTTAGCCGGGAAAGAATTTCAATATTATTTAATACCTTTCCCTGCCAAAACTGATTGGGGATTCAAATTTTACCAATGAAAGCAGTAACGATCAACGAACTCAAAAAGGAATTAGCAGGACTATCTTCGAGAAGGATCCTCGAAATCTGCTTACGTCTGGCGAAATACAGAAAAGAAAACAAGGAGTTGCTTACTTATTTGTTGTTTGATTCTGATGATGAGCAGGAATATATAAAGAAGATCAAGTTCGAAATAGATCTTCAGTTTCAAGGGATCAACAAAAGCAATCTGTATTACATAAAAAAAAGTTTACGTAAAACTTTGCGAATCACAAATAAATACATCAAGTACTCTGGTAATAAGCAAACTGAGGTCGATTTGCTGATTTATTTCTGTAAGAAATTCCAAGAATTAAAAATTCCGATTCAAAAAAGTGCTGCCTTGTCAAATCTTTATCAGCGGCAAATTCAAAAAATTAACAAAACTGCCAAAACATTCCATGAAGATTTACAGTATGATTACGAAATAGAAGTCGAAAGTCTGAAAGTCTGAAAGTCAAAAAGCAGAAACGGGTTGGCGCGTGTCTGTGACAAGCGCATTATGTCTTGGCACGCGTTGCAAACGCGCTCCATCAAAAGACGCGTGCCAACAGAAAGTCGTAAAAAAAGCGAAAAGCTACCAGATAACAACGCGGAGTGAATCGGGAACAGCCATTTTTCCTTTACACCCGAACGCATCCGAAAATTCCTTCATTTGTGCCAGGGTAGCGTTGATGCGCCAGCGGGCCGGAGTATGTTCATTCGTCTGAACCTGGTTGATCAGGCTTTCATTGGTCATGTTTTCACGCCATACTTGTGCCCAGCCAAGGAAGAATCTTTGCTGATAGGTAAAACCATCGATAGGATCCGGCTTCTTTTTCCCTTCTAATGATTTTTGCAACGCATAAAAGCCGAGTGTCAATCCGCCAAGGTCTGCAATATTCTCTCCAAGAGTTAGCTTGCCATCGATCTTAAAACCCTTTGTTACTTCAAAAGTGTTGAAATAATCCTCAAGTTTTTTCCCCAACGCAGCGAAATTTTGAGCATCTTCCGGAGTCCACCAATTGCTCAGATTTCCAGTTCCATCATATTGAGCGCCCTGGTCGTCAAAACCATGTGTCATCTCGTGTCCGATTACACTGATGATACCACCATAGTTGATAGCATCATCTGCATCAGGATTGAAGAATGGCGGTTGAAGAATGGCTGCGGGAAATACAATTTCGTTATTGGTAGGATTGTTATATGCATTGATAGTTTGGGGAGACATCATCCATTCTGATTTATCAACCGGTTTCCCGGCCTTCGTGATCATATCTTTGTGATCCCACAAAGCAATGTTTATGCTATTTTCAATCAATTTATCCGGTTGGATGTCGATAGTAGAATAATCTTTCCATTTGTCGGGATATCCTATTTTCCAGGTAAATGCGGCAAGTTTCTTCATGGCTTTCGTTTTTGTAGCGGCGCTCATCCATGTAAGTTTGCCAATCCTTTCACCATAAACGTCACGCACGTTCTCAATCATTTCCGTAACTTTTTTCTTTGATGTCTCAGGGAAATATTTAGCCACAAAAAGTTTTCCCAACGGCATACCAAGTCTGTAGTTAACGCTCATTATTGCACGTTCTTCCCGCGGGCGTTGTTCTTTTACGCCAAACATTATGGTATTAAAAAAACGGAACGATTCTTTATTGAATTGATCAGGTAACATGGAAGCAAAAGAAGTAAGAACCTGCCAGCGATAATATGTTTTCAGAACTTCCAGCGGGGTTGCTTTGAGCAGTTTCTCAAGATTCTTCAGATATTCCTTATTCTGGACGATAACAGTATCAGTATGCAAATCATAATTCTTATAATATCCAATCCAATTAATTGCAGGGCCAAGTTTTTGAAGTTCAGTAAAAGAAATTTTATTGTACAACTTAACCGGATCGCGAAGTTCAAAATTCTTTAGCTGGATGAGCGCCAGTTTGGTTTCGAAATCAAGGATTGTCTTACCAGGATCTTTCATTTTCCAGTCGGCCATTTTGAACATTTCATCAATGTGTCTTACAAATTCAGCCCGAATCCTGACCATGGAAGTGTCCTTGTTCTCATAATAGTTGCGATCACCCATCGATAAACCACCTTGGGCCATAAAAACCGCGTTCATCTTGCTGTTTCTGTCGTCGGCACCAACACCTACTTCAAATGGCCCAGGAATCCCGTATTTTGAGAGTTCCCCTGAAAGTGCGATTAATTCAGCAGTGTTTTTAGTTGCATTCACTTTATCAATCATTGGATTCAGGGGTGTGATTCCGCGTTTGGCGAGAGTTACAGTATCCATATAAGAATGATAGTACCCGGTGATAAGCTGTGCCTCGCTGCCCTTCTGCAGATTTACCTGTGCAAGAAGATCTTTGACAATTCCTTTGATTTTTACTTCTCTTGTTTCTTTATCAAGGATACCAAAGGAGCCCCATGACCCCTCGGTGGATGGAATCGGCGTGTGTTTTTTCCAGTTCCCGTTTACATAACTATCGAAATCGTCACAGGGTTTTAATGTGGAATCTATGGTTGAGATATCAAAAGCAGGGATTTTGGTTTCTGCGTTCATTGGTTTCTTGTTATTGTTACATGAGTAACTGATCATTAGCAGAAATGCTAACATCGCGATTATGATATAAGAGAAATTTCTTTTCATTGGATTCAAGTTTAAGCAACAAAAATAGAGGAAATATCAGAACAGGAATTTATTTTCGATGTGTTGGCCTAATTACTCGATGATCTCTTTTCCATCTTTCTCAAACTCTCATTTCCAGACAAAGACCGCAAGAACTGTACCAACAATATGTGCTATGAGAAAGTGCAAAAGTTGGGCGAGGCCTTGTAGATAAAAGATACTACATGAGTAGCTTTAGCAAGTGGTTCTTGTTGAGGAAATGCGCGATTGAATTTGGAAAATTGTCGTGAGGCTCGTTTTGTAAAAAAACTGTCTCAAAAGTCAAAAATCATTTTGAGACAGTCAGCACCGGATTCCAGAGGAATTTCAGAAAAAAAAAGTTCAGTAGTGATTCAGGTAATTATTTTTTCTTTTCCACGACCTTCCCTTTGATCACAAGGATAACAGGCTGGTCACTGGCATTTGTTGTGATGGTAATAGTTTTTGCAAAATCACCAAGCGAAGCTGCATTGTATGTTGCAGAGATGACGATGGTTTTACCTGGTAAAATCGGATCTTTCGCGTACGATAAATTTGTACATCCGCAGGAAGCTTTCGCAGTTGCAATAACCAACGGTTCGGTGCCATCGTTTGTCAACTTGAAGCTGGCTGTCCCCGGATTACCTTGAATCAGCTCCCCAAGATCAATTGTTGGTTTGTCAAAATTAGCAACCGGGCCAGTCACTTTTTTAGGTTTTTCAGGTTTGTCATTTGTAGCTTTAAGCTCGTTCTGTGCAATTAATGTAGTGACGATCAATAGCAATGACGATGCAATCAATAAAAATTTTGTCTTCATAAGTTTTTTGTTTTTGGATTTGAACACAAATTTCTGAATGATTTTTCGATATACAGGTTAACCGTTTGTAAACATTCGTAAACAAATTGTAAAACTTTGTAAACGAAATGTAAAAGGAACATAAGAAGCTGAATTTTCATTACTTTTATTGCAGATTAAAAATTTCTTACCAATTTCTCAACTCCACTAAAATGCGCAAGCAACAGCTTCGGTTTGTAGTTCTGCTTGGAGCAATTTCAATTATCGGGATTATCACCGTGCAAACATATTTCCTTACCAAAGCGTGGAGTATCAAGGAAAAACAATTTAAACAAAGCATTGTCATTGCGTTAAAAAATGTTGCAGAAAAAATCTGTCGACTAAACCAGGCTGCTCCTCAATATGAAAATCCAGTCCGGCAGTTGACATCCAATTATTTCGTTGTCGATGTAAACAGCGTGATTGACGCAAACGTTCTCGAACATTTTTTAAAAAATGAATTCGAAAAGTTAAATATTAAAACCGATTATGAGTATGCGATTTATGATTGTCATACCGACCGCATGATATACGGGAATTATATTTCAATGTTCGGATCCGGGGAGACGGCAATGCAAGGAAAAAATCTTCCCAAATACCATGAGTACTTATACTACTTTGGCATTCATTTTCCGGCTTTGCGAAAAACGATTGCCGCAGATATGACGATTCTTTTCTTTTTTACTTTCATTTTGATTCTTTCGGTTTTCTTTTTCGCATATGCTATTTTTGTAATCCTTCAGCAGAAAAGGCTATCGGAATTGCAAAAAGATTTTATAAACAATATGACACATGAGTTTAAAACTCCGATATCTACCATAAATATCTCTGCTGATATTATCACCCAACCTGATATTGTAAATGATCCGCAACGACTTTCAACGTATGGATGGATTATAAAAAAAGAGAACCAACGCTTGAATTTGCTTGTGGAAAAGGTTCTCCAGATTGCCCGCATCGAAAAGGGAGGAATTCAGTTAAAGAAGGAACTGCTCGATCTTAATGAATTCATTCAAACCGTCGTCAATAATTTTAAAACAAATTTGAATCCTGAAAGCAAACTTGAGACTTTCCTTGATAAAGATGTAATAATAATACATGCTGATGTTCTTCACCTTACAAATGTGTTCTATAACCTGATTGATAACACGCTGAAGTATGCAGGAGAAACCCCCGTTATTCATATTAACACTTTTAAGGAGCAAAACAATATATTCATTGTCTTTTCTGATAATGGCCCTGGAATTGACATTAAATACCGTAAACTGATTTTTCATAAATTTTTTCGTATTCCATCAGGAAACATTCATGATGTAAAAGGTTTTGGCCTTGGATTATTTTATGTGAAAAATATTTGCCGTGCACACAAATGGAATATCCGGCTCATCAGTAATCCTGGATCTGGAGCAACATTCAGGATCGAAATTCCTTCTAAAAGCAATACATGAAATGAAAGCGAAAATTCTTTATGTTGAGGATGATTTGACCCTCTCTTTTGTCACCCGGGATAATTTACAGATGAAAGGCTATGAAGTGGATTTTTGTGGAGATGGGATAACTGCTCTTGAAATGATTGGTAAACGAGTGTATGATCTTTTCATTCTCGATGTCATGTTGCCACGGATGGATGGTTTTACTTTGGCCGCAAAGATCCGGGGTGAAAATATGCAGATCCCAATATTGTTCCTGACTGCCAGATCTACCAAAGAAGACAGGATTACAGGGCTCAAACTTGGTGCAGATGACTACATTACAAAACCATTCAGTATTGAAGAACTGGTATTAAAAATTGAGATTTTTTTGAGAAGAAGTAAGATTGTTACGACTGACGATGTTTTGATAAATAATTTCAGATTAGGGAATTTATTATTCGACGCGGCTAACCAACAGCTGACCGATGGGGAAAAAACCACTGACCTCACGCACAGGGAGAATGAACTACTCAGATTTTTTTATTTACATCTTAACCAGATTATCAAAAGGGAAGAAATACTCATAAATATATGGGGAAATGATCATTTCTTTGCCAGTCGCAGCCTTGATGTATTTATTTCCCGCCTTCGAAAACTTCTTAAAAGCGATCCCAATATCCTTTTGGAAAATATTCATAATGTAGGTTACCGAATGAAAGTTAAGGAATGATTTTCTGCTCTTTGCAAATAATTCAACTGCATTTGCAGGTGTTTTCAAATTATTAATAACCACGAAGAAATGAATAGTATTAACTAACATTTCTCACTTCAAAAAAAAGATATAACCAACTGAACGTTAATAAAACAGCTTCTGCTTTATCTACGGAAACGCAAAACCGTGCCCAGCGGTAAATTCCTACCTCCATGATCAGGAAAATAAAGCTCTCCGAACTCTTTTTGCTTCACTTCACCAAAATGTGTACCGGCGAGGCTATCGGCAATAAGTGCAGAAAACCCCATGGAATAAAGGCTGAGAACAAAAAATGATGATTCTTGTTGCAAAAGTTGACTGCAAAATTTTATCATCTCATTTATCGATTCCTGAAGGAACCATTTTTCTCCATCCGGGCCGCGCCCATAAGCAGGCGGATCCAGGATGATCCCGTCATAATGATTTCCGCGTTTTACTTCCCTTCTGACAAATTTCAAAGCATCCTCTACAACCCAGCGAATATCTTTCAAACCAGAGGCTTCCATGAGCTCCTTTGCCCAGGAAACCACTGCTTTCACCGAATCCACATGCACTACATCTGCTCCGGCTGCTTTGGCAGCAAGAGAGGCGCCACCGGTATAGGCAAAAAGATTCAGAACCCGGATGCCGGACGCCGGCGGTTCACGCTCTTTCTTGGCGGGTGAACTTGGCGGCACCATTATTTGCCTGATTGAATCATAGATATAATTCCAGTTCTCCGCCTGTTCGGGGAAAACACCGATATGGCCGAAAGCAGTCAGCCCCAGCCGTAATTTCAAGCGCATCCCTTTGTAGTCGTAATGGATCAGCCATTGTTCCGCCATTCCCTGCTTCAGCTTCCAGTCGCCTTTTTCGGAATTCTCCTGTCCGGAAGGATCAATTCCCTTTGCCCGTTTGTACTTTGCATGAAACATCCGTTCCCATTCACTTTCAGAAAGAGATTTTTCCCAGACAGCCTGCGGCTCGGGACGGGAAAGAACATATTTCCCGAATCGCTCCAGTTTTTCCAGGTTCCCCGAATCGATCAGCTCATAATCTTTCCAGTTTGAAGGTGTCCAAATGTTCATATCATATAAGGTCTTTGATAACAAGTACGCGGAATTCGCCATTTCCGGTATTTTTCCATCCTCTCTGCATTCCTGCCGGAATGAAGATACAGGTTCCCGGAACTCCATCAATGGATTGCTCCTCTAAACCCAAAATTGCATTTCCCGAAAGTACATAGAAAACCACATCAAAAGGCTGGGAATGTGGTTCCATTTTTTCACCGGGTTGCAATGTAAGATGGATCAACTCCAGCTTTTCAGATGAGAAAAGAATTCTCCCGTCGAGTTTGAACGGAACCTGCGGGGCATCTTCAAGTTTTGTTATTTTGGGATTCAACATATTACCATTTTGGGCTTTAACATTTTGCAAACATTATTGTATAATTAACTTTTTACTTTCAATCTCGGTCTTAGATTGGATCTTAACTAAATACATGCCTTTTGCCATCTTGCTCACATCAATTTCCACCGGGTCTTGATTTTGAAATTTCCTTAAAAACACCTCTTCCCCGGTCATCTTGAAAATACGGAAAAGTGTTTCTCCGGATAACTTTTTGCTATTGGTAATTGTTATTTTATTGCTTGTTGGAGTGGGATAAATGGTGAAAGTTGACGTCGGTGTAAAAGTTTCTTTAATAAAATTAGTCCCGCCATTAGTGGTCTTTAGGATGGTTCCAAACCCACCGACTGCATAACCTGTTTCTGCATCAGTAAAGCAAACTGAAAACAAATAGTTGAACGTTCCGCTCGGTACTTCGATCCATGTAATGCCTCCATCGATGGTTTTTATTATTGTTCCAATATCACCCACTGCATAACCTGTTTTGTTATCAGTAAAATAAACTGAATTTAACGAAATGAATGTTCCACTTGACATCCTGCTCCAGGTTGTGCCGCCATCAATGGTTTTCACGATGAATCCATTCAAACCCACTGCATAACCAGTATCGGGAGAAGTAAAGCAAATCGAATATATATCATAAAAAGATGTTGCACTTGATAAAGCATTCCAAGTTGTGCCGCCATCGTTGGTTTTTAAGATGGTCCCCTTTTTCCCTGCCACATAACCGGTGTTGTCATCAGTAAAGAAAATACAAAGTAAATCATAAAGTGTTCCACTTGATAATTCAGTCCATGTTGCCCCTCTGTCATTGGTTTTAAACATTGTTCCACTCTCACCCAGTACATATCCTGTAGATACATTGGTAAAGTAAATGGTACTGAAATAATGATCTGTTCCTATGTATTGTGAATTCCAGGTTATGCCTCCATCAGCAGTCTTTAAAAAAGTTCCATCCCATCCAACCACATAACCTGTATCAATACTTGTAAAGCAAACTGAACACAACCTACTCGAAGTACCACTCAATAGAGAAGTCCAGGTTGTGCCTCCATTTATGGTTTTTAAGATGGCTCCATTGGGACCTACCGCATAACCTGTGTTAAAACCAGGAAAGGATACAGAAAACAACCAATTATAATTTCCGCTTGATAATGTAGTCCAGGTTAAACCACCATTAATAGTTTTTAAGATCATTCCACTTTCACCGATTACATAACCTGTCAAGTCATCAGCAAAGTGAACAGCTCCTAACCAATGTCCTGTATTACTTGATAATTTTGTCCAGGTCGAGCCTCCATTAGTAGTTTTTAAGATTGCTCCTCCTAAACCAACAACATAACCTGTATTAGTACTGGTAAAATAAACAGAACATAATTGGTCTTCTGTTTCGCATAATAACGTCCATGATGTGCCTCCATCGATGGTTTTTATGATGTCGTACCAAGTACCTACAGCATAGCCCGTATTAACATCTGTGAAGAAAACTGAATAATAATCACCACCTGTCTCACTAGATAAAGCGGTCCAGGTCATACCTCCATTACTGGTTTTAAGAATGGTTCCATCATCTCCGGCCGCATATCCTGTATTAGAATCAGCAAAAAAAACCGAATGCAACAAGAGGGATGTACCAGTCAATAATGTTGTCCAGGTTGCACCTCCGTCAACTGTTTTTATGATCGTACCATTTTCACCTGCTATATATCCTGTAATAGCATCCGTAAAGAATACAGAATAAAACCATTCGTTTGTTCCGTCTGATAATAGAGTCCAGTTTGTTCCTCCATCAATTGTTTTTATAATCGTTCCACTATTTCCAACAGCATACCCATTATTGGCATCGGTAAAGTATATTGACTCCAGTAAATTTGAGGTGCCTCCATCTAAGATTTTCCAAGTTAAACCACCATCATGGGTTTTTATGATTGTCCCATAACCACCTACTGCATATCCTGTTTGCGAATCAACAAAATATACTGACAGTAACTGGTTCCCTTGCGGTAAGGGGTTTTGCCATGTCCATTGCGAATAACAAATATTTGAAATGAGCATTAAACAGAGCAATGAGAAAAAAATTTTCATTTTTTTGTTTTCTTTGTTGTCAAACAACATTTGTATTATTAATAATTTCAAGTGTTTTGCTCAGTAATGTTTCTGGTTTACGTTGTTCAAGTACCTTACTTACAATTTTGTTATTCTAGATTTTCCCACTCTATAATCTCTCTATCTCGCAATCACCACCTTCCATCTGTTTTCTCTTTCCTTCGCGTTTTTATCCCACATCGGAATAACCGTTTTCATAAACTCCGCTTTTTCTTTCCGTAACTGCTCCATTTGCAAACCAATGTATTTCTGGGCTTTGTCCTTTGTTGCAATATCCGCGTATGGGATTTCATCATTCCTTCCGAGTTTTGACAGCAACCGTGCAAGTTGTACCCGTGCATCCTGGGTTTCACTCATCCCGTTACCAATAATCCTGGAAACTTCAATAGGCGAGTGAAAGGAAGCTCCGTGGCTTGCCGTGGCATAATCCCAGTACCATTGCCCATTACGGATCTTTTTCAGGATTGGAACCATCTGTTTTTCAGTGGCACCGGCATCCCAGGCAACCTGTGCCTCGATATGTGCACGAACCAGTTCAATCTCCAGCTTATCCCTGATTTCCTTGACTTTCTCTTGTCGTTCATATACGTTTTCCCGCAATGATTCTTCGCTTTCACGGTGACAGGTTTGACAGGTATTGGCAATGTTGGCCAACGGACTGACGATCTTATGACTGGTAAACTTTTGTCCGCCTTCTTTGATATACGGCATATGACAATCGGCGCATGCAACACCGCGGTCGGCATGGATCCCGGTAAGATAGATCTCGTAATCCGGATGCTGGGCTTTCAGAACCGGGGTCCTGCTCAACTGGTGCGTAAAATCAGAAAAATTGATATCGTCATAATATTTCAGTGCGGAATCGGCTGTAGTTCCTTTTTTCCATGGAAAGGTCAGATAAGCTATGCCTTCGGCTTCAGGTCTGTGTTTGTCAAAGTAATATTCCACATGGCACTGGGCGCAAACCAACGACCGCATCTCCTGGTGTGTGGCTTTAGTGATGTCTTTTCCCATGGCCTTGAAAGCTTCCACAAGCGCCGGCCTGCTGATCCGCAGATCCATTGTTACAGGATCATGGCAATCAGCACAACCAATATTATTCACTACCTGGTCGCCCAGGGAAGCCCATTTTCCTTTATAAAAAGTGAGCACACCCTTGTCCATCATGAGTCGTGGTACATCAGGGCTCTTGCATGTCCAGCAGGTATTGGGTTGCGGGCCATCATCCGGACCTTTTGGCGCACCTGTCCGGAGCGTACTGCGGATATCGTCAATGGCATAATAATGTCCGCGGCTCTGGCTGTATTCCTTCGAAAATGCATATCCTGCCCATAGAACCACCATCCGCGGATCTTCCTGAAGTTCGTCAATCATGGCATTGCCATTGAACTTGCTCCGGAATGTCGTATCCTTAGTCTGAAGATACGATTGATATTCCCGCGGGAAATTTTCTCCCCATACAGCATTGCGGGGTTCCATCTCACTGATGTTAACTTTTGGTTTGTAGACATATTCTTTTTCGGCCTTCCGTGTTGTGATAGAAGAGGCTAGCAATCCTAAAAGGAATACCACGATCATCGTGGCAAAGAACAATGTCCAGTTGACCCAGGGTTTGCGTTTTGCTGTGTTTCCCATGATAAATCATTTGTTTATGATCCATGTTGCTACTGTGCTTTTCGCCTTTGGTGTGATCATGGCATTCGGTGTTGATGCAAGCCCGTTTACCCGTCCGTGTGGCGTTTCACGGTGGCAATCCAGGCAATATCTCGTCTTGAGATCATTCTTGTAATCCGGCTGCACCATCTTTATGAATTCTTTACCAACAACCTTTTCATGACACCGGATACAGTTCTCCTGGACCATCGGCCTGGTTTCTTCCTCCATAATAATATTCTGTCTTTCGAGCCGGAAGGTGAATTTAAAGGCATGGCTAATACCATCTGAAGCCTTGAAAAAATATTTAGCAAAAACATTGTCGTGCGGAACATGGCAATCGGTGCAAGTGGTAACAAGGCCATGGGAATTGTGCGCCCAGTTTGCGTACTGGGAATTCATAACATGACAATTTACGCATGCTTTCGGGTCGTTTCCGAGATATGACCACGCCTTTGAAATATAAAAAGCATACACCCCCAAACCGAAGAATATTCCGAGAAGAATGGAAACCGGCATTCGCCAAGGTAAAGGAGGTACAAACCATTGAAACAACTTTTTCATACCGCAGAGGGGTTACGGAAAGTACTTGTTAATCCTTTAACAAAACTAAATAAAATTTGTTGAAGATCGAAATATTTTCAGGGCAACTGACCTATGCGGATTATATGCAGATACAGTTTTGTAGCGTCAGACATCCAATACCTTTTGTTGAAAATCAGGGTGTAAGCGATGGATTTTCATAAAAGGAAAATCCGTTCATTTGCAGAATGGGACATCTATTGCTACCGTTATTTCCAAGAGATATCGTAATGATCACAACGACTTTAGGAGTTCGGGAGCATAAGGGCAGTGTTTTTATCTTCATTGTAGTGTGCCTATATTTTCACATTTAGCAAATGATCTGAACATGCCCCGTCATGTTACTTCTGACCTTCTTTTACAAGAGTGGTGTAACAATCAAGACATTGCTGATACATTTCATTTGTCAACAGATAGTTTGAGCTGTTGGAAGAAGAGACTTGCCGAACAAAGGGAGGGCGTTTTTTTAAGGAAGAGTCAGGACATGGTCGAAGCCATAAATTATTGCCCGATGTTTTGGATCGCATTCAGCTTCATTCTACAAATATAATCTACTTGGGAAGAAAGAAAAATTCGACACACGAAACAAAAAAAGCACTGAATATCAGTGCTTTACGGTAGCCCGTAGGGAACTATCAATATGTCTTTCATGTTCCGGCATCTTCCTTTCATGAGAAATAATTATGGTATAAATAACAGACATACAGTATAATATAAGAATATCTAAAATTGATCTAATTTTGGATTCCGTTGAATTCTGTCATTTTACCTACTCAAAACATACTCAATTATATTATATTTGGTGAAATTTTGAGTGATGAAAAAGTACTTTAAGTTGCGTACAGGAACCCAGCACAAATCAGGGTTAGTCCCAGTCCTTTTCTTTTATACGCATAACTCACCTCATATTAGACTTAGCACTGGTGTTGAAGCTGACCCTGATCCAAAAAACTTTGATGGTCATTCTAAAACTTTCGAATACATAAAAGGCAATCCAGAATCAAATAATAAACTCAGAACCATGTGGCTGAGGATTGAGGATATTTTGGAAGATTATCGACATCCAAGGAGAACTCTTCCATTGCAAGATCAATATCCCTCAGGCGAAAAATTAAAGGCATTGTATCTAAATATGGAACCTAATGAAGAAGATAAGGATCAAGTAATTCCTCTATTTAAAGACTATATTGAAACACTTACTCATTTAGTTTACAAAAAAATATTCTATACTGTTATTCATGATCTTGAGAATATGTTCCCGAAAGGCATTAGATTAGTAGAGTTGAATGACATTGTACTCCAAGAAATAAAAGATAATTGGATTTTAATGGATCGGAAAGTAGGCGGAAGAAGTAAGAAACCCGACAAAGGGGTGAAACTGAATAATTCTACTATTGTTAAAAGATGGCGAATCTTAATAAGATTTCTAAAGTATATTGATAAAAAAACGCCTGTTAATCCGGCATATAAATCATTCGAGCTTCATCTGAAACAACCCAAGGAAGATGAAAATATTGTTCTTTTAGAAAGGGAGGAATACGATGTTATAAGAACTTATAATCTCGACCCTTTTTTACCGAAACACAAATACATTGATTATGTTCGGAAATTGTATGTATTGTCTTGTGAGTCAGCACTTAGGCTTTCTGATGTAAAACGGATTAACTCTTCTCATATAAAAGTTTCCGAGGGGATGGAAAGAATAATGATTAAACAGTTAAAAACAAAAACTGTATCATGTGTCCCAGTTTCAGATTATGCTAAGGAGATTATTAACTGGTTAGAGCAAAATAGTTTTACTGAAAGAGCTGGTTTTAAGTTATCAGAACAAAAAATACGGGATAATTTAAAAGTTTTATTTGCTGCTGTATTACCTGAGATGGAGAAATTAAACATTAAAAGTTATACCGAAGATACTGATTTTGTTCGTCACAAGGGTGCCGAAGTGATAAATAAAAAGCACAGAGGGAAAGATTCGGGGCTGCCTTATAAAAAATATGAATTACTTAATTTTCACAGTTCCCGTAAGTATTTTTGCACATCTAAATTAGAAAATGGGCATATTTATAAAAATGTCATGAAATGGTCATCACATACATCTATGGCATCTTTTAACAGATATCTAAAAAAGGGGATCAATGAAGTAGAAGAGTGGAAAAAAAAAGAACGCAACACCTGAAAATACCAGATATTGGTATATTGATATTGGATAGTAATTTGCAATCTCAGTGACAGACCAAAATAATTTCAAATGAAAAAAGAGGTGATATTACCAAATCGAGAAATTTTTGCAATTTGTAAAGAAGATATCAAGGGTGCTTTCGAGTCATACTTTATGAAGGGAAGTTATTATAAGGGGTTGATGTGCCAAATGGACACGAGTACCCCATATCACATATATGTAATTACTGATGATAACGGATATGATTTCTCGTTGTTTGCCAATTCAGAAGAGGCAAGTAGAAGTAAATTTTTGAAATTATTTAAAATCGTTGCAAAAAAAGATTTTGACAAACAAACAATATTCAAAAGGTTTGATCTGTAGAAAGACGCTGATAGGTCAAAGAGAGTCAACACTACATATCAAACCTATCTGCAATTTTATTTACATCTTCGTTCAGAATTCCTTCAAGTTTCTCCAAAAGTAGAAACAAATAGTCGGGCACAATCTCACCCTCGCTTTCAATCACAGATTTCTCAATTTTAATTTCATTGATAATGTCC
>CAIWTA010000292.1 GCA_903915465.1 uncultured Bacteroidales bacterium
TCAAAAAACAAACGATTAATGAAAGGCTTTTCCTCATTATTATTTTTTGGTGGATTTGATTGTTGCTGCTTTGCAGGCTGAGCATTGTGTTGTTGCTGTGGCGGAGGAGCCTGCTGCTGTTTGACCGGCTGAGCATTGCGCTGTTGTTGTGGCGGAGTGGTCTGTTGCTGCTTTGCCGGTTGAGATTTGTGCTGTTGCGATGGAGGAGCCTGCTGCTGTTTGGCAGGTTGAGCATTGTGCTGTTGTGATGGAGGAGTTTGCTGCTGCTTTGCAGGTTGAGATTTGTGCTGTTGTGATGGCGGTGTCTGCTGCTGCTTGGCAGGCTGAGCATTGCGCTGTTGTTGTGGAGGAGGGGCCTGCTGCTGTTTCGCAGGCTGAGCATTGCGTTGCTGTTGTGGCGGAGGAGCCTGCTGCTGGTTTGCAGGCTGAACATTGCGTTGTTGCGTTGGAGGTGCCTGCTGCTTTGCAGGTTGTGCCTGTTGACGGTTAACAGGTTGCGTTTCACCTGTTCTTTGTGATGCAGGCTTCAGATTCTGCACACTTTCTACTTTTACCGGAGCAGGTTTGGTCCCATTTGAAACTGTTTTTTGTACCTGTGGTCTATATATCTGAAGCTGATTCTGGTTCAGCTTTTCTCCGGGCTTGCTGGTTTCTTTAATAGCTACAGGAGCAAATTTCCTGCCTGCATGTTTTTCTACTTCAGTTCTTCCCGGACCAGTGTTGTATGTTACATGACGTCCCGGGTCAACCCGTGTGTTGTTTATTACTGTAGAGTTGTTTATAATTGTAATATTATTTGTAGTATTGACATAGTAATTGTTGATATCCCTTCTTCCAAAGTCTCTGTCTCTGACAAATCGCCACTGGTTGCCAGGTAAATTATATCCATTACCATAGGCTATACTAATACTGATACCTGGTCCTATCGGTGCCCAGCCGTAATAACCTTCAGATCTTCTCCAGGTAACCCATCCCGGTCCCCATTCGTTATCGGGTACCCACATAGGACCGTACGTTGCATCATGAAACCAGCGACCATAATGAAATGGCGCCCACCCCCACGAATAATTAGAAACCCATGTCCATCCTTCATCCGTGTTTACCCAATATCCATTGGTAGCATACGGAGTAAACCCGGGTGCTACATTGGGAACCCAAACATATCCGTATTCTGGATTATCAACCCAGGTACCATAAGGGCTCAATTCATCATAAAAGACCTGGAAACTCACGGCTCCTCCCTGGGCAGATGCTGCCTTTGGGGTCATAAAGACGGCGATAAACAACAAAAGTAAAAATGTAACAATTTTCGTTTTATTTTTCATAGCACGACATTTTATGTGATGAATTTATCACACAGCAAAGGTGCGTTCCAATAAATCAGTTGGTGTTACACGATTTAGGAAAAGAGTTACATTATTCACACATATTCCACTATAATCGGCGCCAGCATTGAAATGATGAATACAACAGTGCCATCGATCAGAAATGTGTGAATCATGTAAGATAAATAAAAAGTTGTGTAACAGGTTTGGAGAGGAATGGAATCACCTTTACATTAAAATAATTATACCGGGCAGGAACAGATTTTAATCAATGATCTTTCCCGTTCCGGAATAACAACATCTGAAAATTATTCGCTATGACAATTATTAAAAGTATAACGAACACTGTAAAAAAAACAATCTGTGCGTTAGTCGCACTCATCTTATGCGTTAATGTGTATTGCAGTTCCAACGACTCTACTGCAAAAAAAGCTACTAAAGTAAAAGTCTATCGAATTAACTACTTTGTAGAAGGAGCTATTATAGCTGTAGGCATGGCAGGAGATCTTTTTGCCATTCCCCGGTTAAAAAGCAAACCATCTCTGACTGAGGAAGAACTGACTTTTGTGAATTCCGATCAGCAGAAGAATCTGATCAACACAATGGACCGATGGTCATTAAAACAATCAACATCAAACCGTACTATGTGGAAGAAAATCTCTGATGATGGCGAGATAGGGATTTTTCTTTTACCAAGTCTGCTCATGATTGATAAAAATATCAGAAAAGACTGGCTTCATTTGCTGTTTATGTACGTGGAAGGGCACACAATCACATTTACATTTTACAATTACAGCCCGCTGGGACCCTGGTTTCAGAACCGTTTGCGACCAGCGGTTTATTATCCTGAATTAGGTTTTGATGCGCAAAAGAACAGCAATAACCGTAACTCTTTTTTTAGCGGTCATGTGGCTTCTTGCGCTTACAGTACCTTTTTTATGGTGAAAGTTTATTGTGATTATCACCCAAATATCGGAGCGGCAAAGTATCTCTTGTACCTCGCAGCTTCTGTTCCGCCATTGTTCATAGGGTATGCGCGAATAAGATCATTGGACCATTTTCCATCCGATGTTGCGGTTGGTTTTGGACTGGGCGCAATCATTGGTATCGTGGTTCCGGCGTTACATAAGATCCCGTGCAGTAAATATCTTTCCCTTGGCCTGTCAACTTCCCCCGAGGCTGTTGGCGTAAGTCTCCGCCTGAAATGGCCGGATAAGCAACATGCTGCATTAAGCAATTAATTATGACTGCCACCTTAGAATGTGGAAATGAAATTTGCCGACACTAAACTAAAAAAAACGCTACTCATTGTAATCGGTTCAATCATCCTTACAATAGTAGTTGTTATTGCTTTAATCTCTCTGATCACAAAATACCTGATTGAAAAATATGATGAGAAATACAGTGGAAGGCAAATTACTATGGATTGGATTTATGTAAACCCCTTCTCAGGATATGTCCATATAAGCAACCTTAAAATTTATGAATCAAAAAAACTAGCCGCCTATAAAACTGGTAACAGTATATTCTTTTCCGCAAAAGGAGTAAGTGCAAATTTCGCCATGCTTAAGCTGTTATCCAAAACAGTCGAAATAACAGAAGCCTCATTGGTCCAGCCAAATGGAACAATTATTCAGAATAAAAAAGAATATAATTTTACTGACCTGATAAAACTGATTACACCCAAAAAAAAGAGCACTACTCTTTCTTCAATTCATTTTACAATTCTAAAAATTAACATTGAAAATGCAGTGTTCCGTTACCGTGAAGAAGTAACACCCATAGATTATTTTATCAAGGATGTAAACATTGAAAGTACCGGGAAGCGTTGGGATGCAGATACCATGGCGATCAGGTTTTCTTTCTCATCAGGCCCTGCAACTGGTACTGCAAAAGGGGCGGTTACCCTGAATTTTAAAACCCTGGAATATCGCGTTGCCGCTGTTATTCATAAATTCGATCTGAAAATTATTGAACAATACCTCAAAGATTTAGCCAATTACGGGCACTTCAGCGCTACCCTTGATGCTGACATAAAATCAACTGGAAATTTAACAGACGAGGAAGATATAAATGCCACAGGAATGGTGGCTTTGAATAATTTTCATTTTGGGAAAACGCAGGGTGATGATTATGTGGCATGCGACAAATTAGTCCTGCAAATTGATCAGTTAAGCCCAAAGAACCATAACTATATTTTCGATTCTTTATCTCTGACTCATCCGTTTTTGAAATATGAACGTTACGATTATCTCGATAACATTCAAATGATGTTTGGGAAAAACGGGGCCAATATTTCAGCAGCATATGCAGATTCGACTAAGTTCAACCTCATTATTGAAATTGCTGATTATGTAAAAATACTGGCGAAAAATTTCTTTCAGAGCGATTATAAGATTAACAGGCTGGCAATTTATCGGGGTGATCTAAAATTCAGTGATTTTGCTATCTGTGAGAAGTTTTCGGCCGACATAAATCCCCTGTTTATTATTGCAGATTCAATAAACAAAAACAATAAAAGGGTGAAAGTGTCGCTGCAATCAGGCATTCAACCTTATGGTAATATCTCAGCAAACCTGAGCATAAATCCTAAAGACAAGGAAGATTTTGATCTGCATTGTTCAATTCAAAAAGTGCCGGCATCTTTGTTTAATCCCTACCTGATTACCTATACTTCTTACCCATTAGACAGGGGAACCATCGAGTTCAATGGCACATGGAATGTGAGAAACGGAATTATACAGAGTGTGAATCACCTGGTGGTAATCGATCCGCGCAGAACAAAACGGATCAGAAATAAAGACACAAAATGGATTCCTCTTCCATTAATCATGTCGTTTATTCGTGAACGTGGCAATGTTATCGATTATGAAATTCCGATTACCGGAAATTTGAAGGATCCGAAATTTCATTTGCACGACGTTCTTGTCGATTTGCTGGAAAATATTTTTGTCAAACCGGCAACAGGACCTTACAGAATGCAGGTAAAAAACGCGGAAGTCGAAATTGAACAATCCCACAAATTGAATTGGAACATGCGACAGTGTTCTTTGCTTCCGGATCAGGAAAAGTTTGTAAAAACCCTGATAGATTTCCTTGTCGATAACCCGGAAGCATTCATTAATGTTTATCCTATGTATTATGCGGAAAAAGAAAAGGAACATATTCAGTTTTTTGAAGCGAAGAAAAAGTATTTTTTATTATCAGGAGGAAAACAGTCGTTAACTCTCAGTGAAGATGATTCTCTGAAAGTCGATAAAATGTCAGTTAAGGATTCTGTGTTTGTTCAATATATAACCAAGGCAATTAACGATAAAATGCTGTTTACCATTCAGGAGAAGTGCAATAAATTTATAGGATCCACAATTGTTAATAACCAGGTTGCCCTGTTAAACAGACATAGAGAAGAGGTTTTTATGTCAGCGTTCAGACAAAGGGCCTTACAAAATCGTGTAAAAATAAATGTTCTTGAAAATAATATTCCCTACAACGGATTATCATTCTACAAGCTTACATTCAAAGGAGAAGTTCCGAAGGCATTAATATTAGCTTACCGGAAAATGAATAAACTAAATGCTGAGGCCCCAAGGAAAAAGTACAAGAATGATCGCAAGAAAAATAAAAGCGCGCTTTAAGAGTCTGTTTAAAATTCTTGTTATACTGTTGAACCCCTTTGGGGTTCTTATTTGTTTCCCTTGTTCTGCCTCCGGTTACACCGGAGGTTATTAAAATCAAAGTCCTTCGGACTTTTCTAAAATGAAAACCCTGAAAGGGTTTCATTTAAATAACCGTGGGTTACACCCACGGAAAATGTAATAACTACAAATTCATCCCTGAAAGGGGTGAATATCATAATAAACGATATAAGTAAAATTTAAACAGTCTCTAAGAGTCTGTTTAAAAATTTGCAAAATTCCAGCAGAATAACCATAAGCTGAAAAGTTTGATTCGGTTAGCCTGAATAATTCGTGTTTTCTCCTTTGCGTTCTTCGCGAATAACTTAGCGTTCTTTGCGGTTTTTTTTCAAACGCTGAGAACGCAATGATTGCGCAAAGTCCGCAAAGTCTACGAATAGACCGGTTAAGAAATTTCTAAACAGTCTCAAAAAGTGTGAATGATGTAACATTTTTAAAAAGTCGTGTAACAGTTAGAATCTGAAAAGTGATCAACTTTGTTAAAATATTATTCATACTAAAAAAACCTCAAAATGGAAAAATTATTTAACGGCTTTGCGTTCATACTTATAATTCTGAGCCTGTCATTTACATCATGTGTTTCAAGTAAGAAATTTAATGCTTCAGAAGCCAACGGAGTCAGGCTGCAAAATGAAAATGCAAGTAAACAAAGTCAGCTGAATGATTGTAATAATCAGGTCAACAGTCTGAATGAAGACAAAGCATCCCTGAAGAATGCAAACTTATCGGTTCAAAATGATCTCAATGCACTATCAACCGAATCAAAGATGACCATTGCCGACCAGGCGAAAAGACTAAAAAGTTTCCAGGATATGATCCAGACACAAAGGAATGTTATGTCCGGACTGAAAAACTCAATCGCCGATGCCTTGATGAATTATAAAACAGATGAGTTATCTGTTTATATCAAAGACGGGAACGTTTATGTTTCTCTCGAAGAAAAATTGTTGTTCAAATCAGGCAGCGATGTAGTTGACCCTAAAGGAAAAGAAGCCCTCAAATCGCTTGCAAAAGTGCTGAATACAACTAAAGACATCACTGTTCTCATTGAAGGTCATACGGATAATGTACCAATAAACACAAAACTTTTCGAAGACAACTGGGATCTCAGTACGGCCAGAGCCACATCCATTGTGCGCATCCTGACAAAAGAAAACAGTTTTGATGCCAGTCGCATAACGGCATCAGGCAGAAGCCAGTTTCATCCGGTAAAAACGAACGAAACAGCCGACGGACGTGCAGGAAACCGCAGAACTGAAGTTATCCTGTCTCCTGATCTTAATGAACTCTACAAGCTATTGTATTAACGACATGGAATTGTGTTTCTGAAAATGACATTAAGGTGTCATTGGATCTGGCACAATTCTTTCAATTTTATAAGATAATAAACGCGAAAGCATTTTCAGACCGTATCGGGATGAATCAAAGTCTTCTTGCCCAATACATTTCAGGCAGGAAGAAACCATCTTCTTACCAAACTCAAAGAATTCTTAAAGGCGTCCAGAAAATAAGCCGGGAGTTGGCCGAAATCAAGTTTCTGCTATAAAATTGTAATTGCTCAATAGTTTGTCATATAATCTTGCAACTACAATTTACCATCTTTCATTTTCCAATTGTGGAAGAACTGTGGAAGTCTTAATACCTTATTGTTCTTTATTATTCATTTTATAAGGTTAATTAGGAGGTGGATCAAACATTATGGTTTGGATGGGTTTGGTGGAAAACACACTTTTTATGCTCAACTGCACGTACCTATCCTATAAATGATAAAAGGGTCAATCCTTAACGCACCGGCCCGAAAAACCGTTTGTCTTGCTGACGCCGTTGGACCGGTGCACGTTCTCGAAATAGTAGTAGAGGTACCGGCCCCACGCGTCTGTTGCATCGTACTGCGAAGACGACCAGAAGTAGGCGAAGAAAGTAAGAACGTAGAAACTGCCATTGGAGACCCTGTTGCCGCCCGGAAGACCAGTAAAGCCACTGCTATTGGTAGCGTCGACATTAGGGGAATACCAATGCGCGGTACCCGCTTCTTTCATTTTGCTACCTGCATTATACCAATCACCCAACAAGTTCGTCACCGTATTCAATTCGGTATTTGTGGGTAAATGCCAGCCTGTTGGGCATATTCCTTTCCCTCTTTTATTGGTTGAGTATTGATATGTATTTTGTGGATAGAATAAATTAGTTACCCAATTGTCGTTACCTTAGCGAAAAAACACACAGCTATGAAAAAACTTTACACCCTGATCACAGCCATCATTTTTCTTTGTGGTATGCATGCCCACACACAACCATTGCAGAATACAACCTGGGAAGCATACAATGTAGTTCATTCTTTAATAGGGTATTTCCGTTTTGGTACTAATCTGTTTTCTGGCAGCCTTGATGGGGTTAATTATCAGGAGGTTTCCAAATTTTATGAAAATGGCAACCTGTTCAGGATTGTTGATCTGCCAGCAAGCGGTTGCGGTGTTACAGATACAGGAAAGTATACGACGAGAATCAGTCATGACACCCTGTCTTTCACCCTGATTTCCGATGTCTGTCAAGATAGGATCAATTCTCTGATAAATGTGCTTTTGCTGCGTCACACAAGTGGTACTGAAAGGTGGGCCCCCTTACAATCCTTACAGCTCTTCCCGAACCCATCCAATGGAATCTTTTCAATTACCCCTGATGGTGGTATACCCGTGGAAGTGAATATCTACAACCTGACCGGGGAAATGATTTACAACTCAAAAATTCAACAGGGGAAAACGGAAATAGACCTAAGCAACAAACCAAAGGGAATTTATATTTTAAGGACAGAATCGGATAACACCATCATGACGAAGAAAATAATCTTCAATTAACCACTGAATAAAAATAATCTACAGATTCCTGATCGAACTGATCACAACTGTTGTTTTCAACGCGAAACAGGGGGAATAGCGGAATTCAGAATGCAATAATGGAATCCGCGAGGATCAGTAAAAATCTGTGTCATTTGTTCTGTTAAATCTAAGCAAATAAAACACTGCTCACAGTTGGCAACTCGGAAATGTAATTCTCATTATACCTTTGGGTTCTAAGTGTCTTTGTGGAAAAAAGCCTAAACTGTCGTTCTCACCTCACAACAAACCGAAAACCCTGATTCTACTAAGATTCAGGGTTTGTCTTTTTCCAATTGTTGAAGAATTGTGGAAATTTTTATACCATAGATACCTCTATTAAGGCGGGGCTTGTTTTAAAATAAAATTATCATTCTCCAGTCATGCAATACTTTTATCTGTCCATTTGTGATGGTGCCGGTGATATGATCTATTGCAAGCGATAGGAATTATCAGCAGGAAAATGATCGATGGCTGCAAATCGTAAAAATCAATCTTGGCGCGAAAGTTGTATCGGGGTATAAATTCACAGCAGGATATATGGCCGGTGACGGATTGCTGGTAAATCGACAGATCATCCTTCGTAAACATCAGTGAAGACAAGTACTTTATATCTGTGGTTAGGGATTTGTAAATTGGGTTAGAATTCACAACCGGAGCATGGATCGTAAAATCAATTCTGGTCAGGATTGTATAAATTTTCAAATTCATGTGGTGCAGGAAAAATATTGCTGGAATAATTCTTTTTTAATACTTTTGGGAATTGTTTTATTGCACTACAGTTCTTCGTCCTTAGTCAAACTAACCATTAAAATTAACCATGAAAACTAAACTTACCGTTCTCCTGACCATTCTTATGATCTTTGAATGCACATCAAGTTATTCCCAGGGTTTTCAACCTCCTTCACCGGGCAAAGCAGTTGTTTATTTTGTCAGACCAAAAGGATATCGTAACAAGGTTGAATACCAATTTTTCAATAACGACAAGTTCATTGGAGTGATGAAGGGGGGCAACTACATGCGTTATGAGTGCGAACCGGGGAAACAACTTTTCTGGACATTCCTTGAAAATCACAAGTATATGGAAGCCAATCTCGAAGCGGGGAAAGTATACATTGTTAAGGCTTTCATTACAGAGGGTGTAATACAGTTGCGTGTTTTCTGGGGCCCAGTAAAATACTCAGAGAAAGAACGTTTTGAAGAATCCCGCAACATGATCATGACAATGGCACCATATGTTCCGTTAGAACAAGATCTGATAAAAAAGAACAAAAAATTATCCAAGGTTATAAAGGATAATCTGAAACGGTATAATTCTAAAAAAGATGGTGATAAGGCGATTGATGTTTTATCTCCGGATATGGCAATTCCTGTGGAGGCAATGAAATAGATTGTACTTTGGCTTCAGTTTATTTGGGAAGAGCCTGTCTTCAAAGTGGTAATTTTTTTTAGGCAGCCTCTTTATCAGGTCTGATGGTGAAAGTGGGGTAAAATCCATTTTCACCTTTTTTGTTTCTGGTTGGGGAGGGATTAAATATTCGGATTTGAATTGCAGCTAAGGTAGGTTAATTGTGCTTATCGGAGCAATATCAATTATCATTTCCAAAAAGATCGTTCGCTGCACGTCATTAATTCAATTCGCTGATTTCCTTCTGATTTAGATTTTATCATCAAACCTTATATCATCTGCGATTTGGTCGATACAGATCATCCTACACTATTATCTTTATCATACCATCTGTCCTTCACACTCTGCAATGAAACGTGTTTTTGCTCAAGTGAAACAAGGGTGCCTTGAATGTGTTTTAGCTGGTCCGGTTGTAGGTTCCCGGAACAATCTGATACCTTCCGTCACAATTATCCGATATCAGGGTTAACGTAATCACATTACCACTAAGGACAAAAGAATAAGTTCCTGGCTGAGGACACCCTGAATCGGCAAAACTGAACTGTGTCCCGGTTACAGTGTAGGTACCATTGGGAAGCGCAATTGATCCCCAGGTACCTGTTGAAGTACCATTGGCATAAATATTAATGGTCAGCGTTTGTCCCAGATGAATCCTTGTCCATGTTCCTACATACCCCGGCACAGCAGGTTTTTCAGGATCTGAGCTCTTTTTTTTACAGGATGTTCCTGCAACGAAGAAAATACCCACAACAAGGAAGAGCAAGATTATGGATGTTAATGACTGATTTGCTTTCATAATACAATCTTTTGCCGGTAAAATTATTCATTTTGGGGGATTTACAATGCTGGATGCAACAAATTTTCACAGGTAATGCTGGAATAAAATTTGTGTTCCATTTACCCTGGTCGAGTAGACCGGGGGAGTTTCACCCCCAGCCGCTCACAGAACCGTACTTGAAAGTCTCCCGTCACATGGCTCTTCATAACGACCTTTCGGCTTTGGTTTTAAATCTAAATATGTCACTCTCACACCAAAACAAACCGAAAACCCTGATTCTATTAAGATACAGGGTTTTTTATTTTAAATTGTGGAAAATTGTGGAAGTTTTAATACGTTATTGTTCTTTTTTGTTCATTTTAAGAGAGTAAATGAGGAGTGGATCAAACATTATGGTTTGTTTTGGGGTGTTTGAAAATTGTCAAAATTCTTACACCTTTGATGCACAAATATGTACAAATACACCAGCACAGTCATTGCAATATCACAACTGGCAAAATGGTAATAGACTGTTTTGCCATTTTGCTTTTCACCAGTTTACATTTTGTCTCTCTTGCCTTTGGCAAACCTCCATCTTGTCATTTCTCAAGCATCATGATTTATTTCATGCGCACTTTCAATTAATTCCTCGATAATGTTCACTGTTTTTTGGTTTTTTATAAAAAATTTCTTTTTGCAATAATTTCTATCAAAACGGTACTATTTTATTTTCAACTGATTAGCTGATCCAAATCAAATAAAATCATCTTTCTGTCTTTTATGGCACATTCTTTGCGTTGACTCATGGTAGAAGGATAACCTCAATGAATTAGCCAAACAATGAATTGCATTAACCAGCCACTTTTATTCTTTTGCCGGTACGTGTATATACTCCACAAAAGAAAAACCAATTATTTGAAATAGTCCCAACGAAAACTAAGTTAAAATGAAAAAGCAAAAGACAATCCGGATTTACTCATTAGTGATTATCACAGGGTTTTTATTAACTCTTACATACAGTTGTAAAAAGGCCAGTCAGGAAAATAGTACGATTCAAATATCCGGCATTGAGTTCGCGCCTAACTACTTTCTCAAAAATGGTGCAGTTGTTGGAATCGATGCTGATATTGCTGCGAAAGCCATGCAAAATGCAGGTGTTGGATTTACTATGAGCATGTCTGATTCCTGGCAGAATGCCTATAATGCAACCTTAAGCGGGCCAAACAAGGCACTGTTGACAACAGCATATACCCTTGAAAGGAAAAACCTTTTCAAATGGGCAGGTCCCACAAGCCAGGGAATGTATGGAATATTTGAAAATGGGAACTCGGGATATATATTTCCCTTAGCTATTGAAGAATGTAAAAAGCTTCCCCCCATTGCAGTGGTAAGGAACTGGATGGAGACAACGACCCTTGAGAATCTGGGTTTTAACAACCTGGTTTATTACAACACTTACAGCGAAGCATTGGCCGCATTTATGAATGGTGAGATACGATTCATAGCAAGCGATTTTTTCCATTTTACGTCATCACTCCCTTCAGGATTCTATTTGAACAACGTCAATGTAGTAACACGATACCGTACTGTTTATTATTACATTGCCTTTTCAAAAGATGTAAGCGATGCGGTTGTTAACAACGTTCAGAATGCGATCGAAACTTTGATCAAGGATCAAAGTACGGTATCAATTGTGAAGAAATATTTGCCATTAATGCCGGCAGATTACATCCCGGGAACCATTCAGCTTTTTACAGAATTTGCCCCCCCGAACAACTATGGTACCGGCCATGATACCACCCGTAAAGTTGAAGGCTCTTCTGTAGATGTTGTGAATGAAATTCAGTTAAGAACCGGGCATGTTAATAAAATTAATATGAGTACCTGGAATGATGCTTTCGCCATTGCTCAATACCTTCCAAACAGTGCGGTATTTACAACTGCCCGCACTCCCGAACGCGAAAACATGTTTCAATGGGTTGGACCGATCTCTTCCAACAGAACCTATTTTTATACCCGTTCAAATTCGGGACTGAGCATTGAAACACTCGAACAGGCGAAAGCTCTCCAATCAATAGCCACTCCAAATGGCTGGTTCACCCATGATTTTCTTATAAACAACAACTTCCAAAACATCGTAGCTACCTCACTCACATCGATGGAAGCTTTTAATCAACTGATTCATGGTGAGGTCCAAGCGCTCCTGTTGCCAGATGTGGATGTGAAATGGCTGGCTGATAAGAACGGAGTGCCAATGAGCGATCTGACTCAGCATATGGAAGCATTGAATATCAACGGTTACATCGCGTTTTCACTGAGCACACCTGCAAGTACTGTTCAACAATGGCAAAGTTATCTCAATGCCATGAAGGCGGATGGCACATTCCAAGCAATATGGAATAAATGGTTTAATGGAATTCCGATGCCTTGATTTTGAAATGAACCAGGCGCTGACTAAAAAGTATAAAAACAAAATGTCACGCAGAGTTAAAATTCATATTATCAATATTCTGCGAAACTCTGCGATTCATCAGCGAGCCTACTATATAACTTAATGTAATTATTTGGTATTCAATAATATATTTCTCGCTGAGTCTCGCAGATTCTATAAGTGAAATTTTTTCTGCGAACCCTGCCTACCGGCAGGCAGGTCTGCGAAAAACTCCGCGTAAACCATTTAAGTATCAGCTTTGATGTTCCTGATTATTTCTATTAGGAGAAGACTTAGAGGCTGTTTAAAATTTCATCATTCTTCAGAAAAAGAATTCGTGAGCAAAAAGTAAGTTGTTTTAACCACAATGTTCACAATGACTTCCACAAAGAATTCACAATGGATCTCTTTGTGTACATTGTGTCTTCTTTGTGCCATTGTGGTTTAATATTAATTCGATTTAAGAAATTTAAACAATCTCTAAAGTCCAGTAACGTATTGGTGTCTTATCAATAACCCCAGTCTTAAGGCTTTGGTTATTCAACGTGCTGTACTATAGGACCTTAGTCCGCAGGCTTGTTTTAGCAACCACTTTTCGAAGTGGGCTCTGCATTAAAGCTAAACATCTTTATCATTCCGAAAACTAGTAAAACAATAGTTTCCTGGTGAAATAATTTACTCGTTTGTGATTTATTTTTTTTATTTTTGCAGAATGATTATTATAAGATTACATATTCAACTAACAATACATTTTCGCCATCAAAGCAATGATTGGGGTTACTATGTTTAGAATTTAACGAATTAAAAAGTTGTTAAGCCCCATTCAGAAATGTTTGGGGTTTTTTATTTACCGTCGCATTTTCAAATTGTTATGTTTTGGAAGATTATGAGGTAAACTGTATCTGTATAAGACATTTTTAAATGGTGGTCTTAGTTCATCTGGATAGAATACTACACTGTGAATGTAGAGAACAGGGTTCGATTCCCGAGGCCACCCAAATCCCTTTCCGTAGGTTAAAGGACAGACCGATTGGCTACGAACCATTAAATGCACGTTCGAATCGTGCCGGAAAGACAATAAGTTGAAAACTCTGCCATGGATTTATTGACCTTTCATGGGTTGATGGTTTCCTGTGTGGGCACAACATTATAATGTCTTTGTGCTCTGTTGTGAAGCTGATATGAAAGTGGAATCATTCAAAATACCTGAATTCCTCCACCAGCAACCGGTAAATTTCTTCTTTTACCTTTTTCGTGAGGGCTGATATTTCTTTGAAGAGATTCTGCAGATCTTCTTTGCCTTGTATTTCAGAGTATCGGCGGATTTGAATCAGGCCACTGTATGGAGTAAGGAAATCGGGATAATCAAAGTATCTGAAGTAAGGCTCATCCTGCAAACCGACGTGCTGTAGCACCTGTCCTTTGCAGTAATTCAAATTCCAGTGCTTGTAAAGCTCCTTGA
>CAIWTA010000293.1 GCA_903915465.1 uncultured Bacteroidales bacterium
GGGCGAAAAAGAGTTGAAGGGTAAAGGGATCTCCTATTGTGCCACGTGCGATGCCAAGTATTATGGTGATAAAGAGGTTGTGGTGATCGGAGGAGGAAACTCGGCCGTGGAAGAGGCGGACTTCATCAGCAGGTTTGCCAGTAAAATCACCATGGTGCACCAGTTTGATGCCTTGACTGCCAACAAACAGGCACAGGAGAAACTATTCGCAAATCCCAAAACCAGCATCCTTTTTTCGCATGAGCCCAGGTCATTTGTCCGTGAAGGAGATAAAATGATCACGGAGGTCGAAGATTTAAAAACCAACACCATTTCCAAACTGGCCAGCGACGGGGTGTTTGTTTTTATCGGAATGAAACCAAACATCGATCTTTTCAGGAACAAACTGGAACTGGATCAATGGGGTTATATTAAGACGAACGAAGACATGCAAACAAGTATGCCCGGCATATACGCTGTAGGTGATGTGATCAGTAAAAAATACAGGCAGATTACCACTGCTGTAGCGGATGGAACCATCGCTGCAATTGCAATTGCAAAAGAACTGAATTAACCAGAACTAATTTTAGCACCATGAGCACAAACCAGTTAATCATCGAGAAAGTTAGCCCTTTCAATGTCCCTGTTACAGTTGAAAAGCTTATCGAAGCAGCAAATCAAAAAGGATGGCAGAATCCTGCAATTCACAATCTTCAGCAATCGCTTGCCAAATCAGGTAAAAAGGTATTACCCGTTGAGGTAATTGAGATCTGCAAACCGGAATATTCTGGACGGATGCTTGCTCAGGACGATGGACGGATTGTTTCAATCCTGATGCCGTACCGGATTTCGGTCTATGAAGAATCGGATGGAAAAACCTACGTTGCCTTGCTGAACATGTCGGTCATGACAGCCGGATTATCTCCTGTTGCTGCTGAAGCCATCCATGGAGCATATGAGGAAGCATCAGGAATCGTTGAGTCAGTGATCGGTGCTTTCTGAAGATGAAGAAAGTTCTTATTCTTGGCGGTGGTTTTTCCGGTTTACAAACTGCAATTGCACTACAGAAAAAAGGTGGCTTTGAGATCACCCTGGTTTCTGATCGCGACTATTTATACCTGTACCCCATATCCATCTGGATTCCTGTTCATATGAAGGAGTTCAATGACGTCAAAGTTCCGCTAACAGATATTCAAAAAAAATATCCTTTTCAAGTTATTATCGATAGGGTTACCGAAATTCATGCGACAGAATACCGGGTGGTTTGTGAAAACCATGTTCTGGAATTTGATTACCTGGTGGTTGCTTTTGGTGCTGCAAAAATGCAGCACAAAGGGATGGAACACACCATGTCAATCTGTGCCAAACCGGAAATGGCTCTTGAAATTCGCAATAAGATTGATGAATTGGTTAAAAAGGGTAGCGGTAAAATAGCCATAGGTTTTGGAGGTAATCCAAAGGACAAATCGGCAGTTCGTGGTGGACCTGCCTTCGAACTGATGTTTAATATTCACAATTATTTGAAGGTCAGAAAACTCAGGGAGAATTTTGAACTGACCTTCTTTGCTCCCATGGATGAGCCCGGAGCCAGGATGGGGAAAGGTGCGTTGGCCATGATTGACAAAATGTTTACCAGCTACAACATTGGTAAGCGTTTTGGTAAAAAAATCAAAGAGTTCCTAAGCGACGGCGTTGTCTTTGAAGATGATTCAAAATTAGCTGCAGACTTTACCATGTTCATTGCTGCAGGAAA
>CAIWTA010000294.1 GCA_903915465.1 uncultured Bacteroidales bacterium
ATCCCGGTATAATACAGAATACGCTCAGTCGTAGTGGTTTTCCCAGCATCGATATGAGCCATAATGCCAATGTTCCTGATATTTGTTAACTTCTCTGACATTGTCTGTACTAATTCGCTATCTTCTTTTCTTAAGTGTTATGAACCAAGTCAGTATTATTACTAAAACCTGAAATGGGAGAATGCTTTGTTTGCTTCTGCCATTCTGTGAGTATCTTCTTTTCTTTTATACGCTGCACCTTCTTCTTTAAATGCAGCAACAATCTCTGCAGCAAGCTTTTGCCCCATGCTTTTCTCATGCCGCTTACGCGAATAAGTAACCAATGCTTTCATACCGATAGAACTTTTTCTTCCCGGGCGAATTTCTGAAGGAATCTGGAAAGTTGCACCTCCGATTCTACGGCTTCTTACCTCAACTGAAGGGGTTACATTGGCTAAAGCTTTTTTCCAAACTTCAAGACCATCTTCTTTAGTTTTCTCAGAAACAATTTCAATGGCCTCATAGAAAACATTATAAGCAATATTTTTCTTTCCTTTTTCCATGAGGTTATTAACAAACTTAGTAACCAACGTATCGTTGAACTTTGGATCAGGAAGAATTGCTCTTTTCTTGGGTTTTGCTTTTCTCATATCTATCTAAATCGAAAAATCTTTATTGTCTGTCACAAGTAATAATTAACGATCTGTACTTGTTTTCTATTACCCTTTAAGGGTTACCATGGTTTATTTTTTGAGAGCTTTTGGCCTTTTGGCACCGTATTTCGACCTTCTTTGTTTTCTGCCTTCCACTCCCGAGGTATCCAATGCTCCACGAATAATATGATAACGGACACCCGGCAAATCTTTTACCCTGCCACCACGGATCATCACGATAGAATGCTCCTGAAGGTTGTGTCCTTCACCAGGAATGTATGCATTTACTTCTTTACCATTTGTCAGACGAACCCTTGCAACTTTTCGCATCGCAGAATTTGGCTTTTTTGGCGTAGTCGTGTATACCCTCACGCAAACACCTCTACGTTGCGGGCAGGAATCAAGTGCCGGAGATTTGCTTTTATCTGTCAGCTTTTTTCTTCCTTTACGAACCAATTGGTTAATTGTAGGCATATCAATACTTTTATTTCAATTTTATGTTAAAACGTCCCTTTTTTTGGGGAGCGCAAAGGTATATATTTAATTAATAGTAATTAAACCTTTTATAAAATATTTTTTAATACAACTATTTTGGGAATTCTTGCTGAGAAAATGCAAGGAAGGCAGTATCTATGACAAACCGCTCGAATGGGTATCCGGCTAAACTGTTGCTGGCCGGTCGAAACCTATAATTGTCTGATTCTTTCAGGTTCCTTATTTCCTCTATTTGTTATCCCTTGTAAAAAACGCTACCGCTTTTTGAGGGTGCAAAAGTACAATATTTTTTGAAATGACAAAGATTTTGTTAAAAATTTTTTCTATTTCCCAAATTTACAAACAACTTAAGTCCGAAATTTTGTTTTCGTCATACAATAATTTTATATCTGATAATCATACAGGTTCCATCCATATCAGGAACAAGGACCAAAGGTTCAGGAATTGCCGATACAAATTCATCCACAGCTTTACATATTCCTTGCCATTTGGGGTTATAATCATGAATTATGATAACACCTCCAGGCGACAATCGCGGATAGAAAAATTCCAGCGCTGCTTTTGTCGGGACATAGAGATCTAAATCGAGATTCACTAATGCAAAGGTTTCATCTTTCAGTTCTTTGGCAGTATCGGGGAAATATCCTTCATGAATGAAGATGTTTTCATTTCCATCAATTTTATTAATCACCTGACGGACATGTGTATCGGCAAAGTTCTTGTTTGTATAAGTGGCAGCTTCACCAGTCTCATAAAGAAGATCCTTTTCAGGAAAACCATTGAATGTATCAAACAGATGGAAAGCCCTGTCAGGATCCATTTGGTGAATAACTCTTGCACTTTCTCCCTTGTAAACGCCTGCTTCGGCAAATGCACCAGGAATATCATCCCGTTTTAATCGTTCTACCTGAAACCAGAAGTTGAAAAAACGAACTTTGTCGGGATATTTCTCTTCAAGTATCACAAGCTTCTTGTTAATTTTTCCAGCTTTCCGCGCACATTGCCAGGCTACTGGAGAATAATTCTGTGAAAAGAAAATATCCCAGATATACCGGATCAGGAAAATAAAGACGACCAGAATAATGATCAGATTGATAATATGAAATAGTTGGGCATTCATTTTTATAAAGTCTAAGCCTCAAATTTAATGAAAATGATTATAAACAATTAGTTTTCCCCAAAACGATTTTCAATTGGTCAAAATCGTATTTTTGCCTTTCGAAAACTTACAAGTGGCAGATTTTTTAAAAGATCTTAATGAAGCCCAACGGGCTGCAGTTGAAGCCGTTGATGGCCCGGTGATGGTTATTGCAGGAGCAGGCTCAGGAAAAACCCGTGTCCTTACTTATCGTGTGGCATATCTTCTAAATCTTGGTGTAGACCCGTTCAACATTCTTACACTTACTTTTACAAACAAAGCTGCACGGGCAATGAAGGAACGCATCCACCAAATAGTAGGTGGATCTGATGCGCACAACGTCTGGACAGGTACATTTCATTCTGTTTTTGCAAGAATATTACGGGTTGAAGGCCATTTTCTGGGATATCCTTCAAATTTTACAATTTATGACACTGACGACTCTAAAAGATTACTTAAATCAATACTTAAAGAAAAAAATCTTGACGATAAATTATACCCTCCAAACTATATCCTTCACCGCATTTCTGCAGCCAAAACAAGCCTCATCTCAGCAAGGGAATATTCTGAAAATCCGGAAATTACAGAATATGATGTAACATCAGGTAAACCGCTGACCGGACAACTGTTTTTACAGTATCAGGCTCGTCTCATAAAGGCCTCAGCAATGGATTTTGATGATCTTTTATTCAATATGAATATCCTGCTCCGAGATTTCCCCGAGGTCCTTTATAAATACCAACGCAAGTTTCACTACATCCTTGTAGATGAGTACCAGGACACCAATTATGCCCAATATCTTATTATTAAACAGCTCGCTGCAAACGATTATAACCTTTGCGTGGTTGGGGATGATGCCCAGAGTATCTATGCTTTTCGTGGGGCGAGCATCCAAAATATTCTAAATTTCAAGAATGATTACCCTGAACACAGGCTCTTCAAACTTGAACAAAATTACCGATCCACAAAAACCATCGTAGAAGCTGCAAACAAGGTTATCGACAACAATAAGCAGCAAATCTCAAAGGAAATATGGACTGATAACGAAGAAGGTGCAAAGATTTCTTTGATTCATGCAGGTTCAGATACTGAAGAAGGAAACCTCGTTGCCCAGTCAATTTTCGAAAACAAGATGAATCAGCAGCTTCCGAATGCTGCTTTTGCCATTCTTTACCGGACTAATGCCCAATCCCGGTCGATTGAAGAAGCGCTACGGAGAATGAATATTCCTTGCCGAATTTATGGTGGACTTTCTTTTTATCAGCGGAAGGAAATTAAAGATCTTCTGGCATATTTTCGTTTGGTGATTAATCCAAAAGATGAAGATGCTTTACTTCGCGTTATCAATTATCCTCCCAGAGGTATCGGAAAGACTACGATTGAGAAGCTTATCGTAGCTGCTGACACGTTCAAAAAAAGCATTTTTGAAATTCTTCAGGAACCTGGCGTTTATCCAATAGACATAACAGAAGGAACAAGAAACAAGCTTTCGGCTTTTATCACAATGATTAAGAGCTTCGCCGTTCTCCTAAATATCAAGAATGCTTTCGAACTGGCGCATCATATCACCGCTTCTGTCGGAATACTAAAAGAATTACACGAGGATAAAACTCCTGAAGGTGTAAGCCGGTTTGAAAATATTGAAGAACTTTTAAATGCAATTAAAGAATTCACAGAAAGCAAATTATCTTCCGCAAATGAACAACTTTCTGTGCCTGATTTCATTTCTACTGATTCAACCGTTGAGAATCAAGCCGGAAACCAACCACAAAACAACCTTGCCCAGTTTATGCAGGATGTATCTTTAATGACAGATATGGATGTTAATAAAGATAATACTGAAGACAGGGTCACTTTGATGACAATTCACCAGGCAAAAGGGTTGGAGTTTCCTTTCATCTTTGCTGTTGGTCTTGAAGAGAACCTTTTCCCATCCATTCAATCAATAAATTCGAGAGCGGAACTTGAAGAGGAACGAAGGTTATTTTATGTAGCCATCACCCGAGCTCAAAAAAAACTTACCCTGAGCTATGCTGAAACCCGTTACAGGTGGGGAAATCTCATAACTGGAGACCCCAGCAGGTTTATCAGCGAAATACCAGAACAATTTTTTGATCACCTGAAACGAACCTCAAAAAATCAATCATTGCGATATAGTGATAATTTTTCAAATATCCAACGAGGTTCATCTCCGGGAAATCAACCACAACGCAACCTTAAATCCTTTCATAACCTCTCCAGCAATCTCCCAGGAAAGGATGGTCCACCAGAATCAGATCAGGAGATAGAAACAGGCATGGAAGTTGAACATGAGAGGTTCGGCAAAGGAAAGGTTATTAGCGTTGAAGGAAATGGCCCTAACAAAAAGGCCACTGTTTATTTTGATGGCATTGGGAAAAAACAACTTTTGCTGCGGTTTGCCAAATTAAATTTTATGTAAGTTTATCCCAATTTACCCAATTCGATAATTTTACAATTTATTCCTATCTTTGCTGCAAATTCTATAAAATATGGATTACAACACCACACGCCCGTCCATGATCATCCCCGAATACGGCAGAAACATTCAGGAAATGATACTCTATACCTGCACCGTACAGGACCGGGAAAAACGAAACAAGGCTGCAAAATTCATTGTTAACATCATGGCACAAATGCATCCACAGGTTAAAGATACAATTGATTATAAGAGGAAACTTTGGGATCATCTGTATCTTATTTCCAATTATGCATTGGATGTCGATTCACCTTTTCCTCCGCCCCCGCCATTGACGCTCAGCACCAAGCCTGAAAAAATCTCCTATCACGACAAAGAAATTGAATTCAAGCATTATGGCAAAAACATTGCTGTGATAATTGAGAAAGCAACAGAGTTTCCCGAAAGCGCCGAAAAAGATGCTTTAGTAAAAGCGATAGCAATTCACTTAAAAAAATCATATTTAAATTGGAACCGAGAATCCGTTGATGATGACTTGATTGAAGAGCATCTCAAAATCTTATCAAAAGGAAGACTCAAGCTCAAAGAAGATGTAAGACTGACCACAACCAGTGACCTTTTGGCAAGAAACAAAATAAAGAAACCGTTCCGTCCCGGAAAAAGTGGAAATACAAGCAATAGCAACAATAGTGGCAGCCATAGCAACCCGTTGAACAGGGGTAGAAAAAAATAATAAATGAGTTCGTTTGAAATAATCGGTGGCAAACAACTTAGTGGCACCATCGTTCCTCAAGGTGCTAAGAATGAAGCCCTGCAAGTCATCTGCGCTTGCCTTCTAACCAAAGAAAAAATCACTATTCATAATATCCCGAACATCCGGGACGTAAATAAATTGATTGAACTGCTCCAAATGATTGGAGTCAATGTTGAAAAGATCAATCCCACCAGTTATTCCTTTCAGGCTGGAGAAATCCGCATGGATTATTTACGTACACAAGATTTTAAGGAAAAAGTTGGCAGTTTGCGTGGTTCCATAATGATCCTTGGACCATTGGTAGGGAGATTCAGGCAAGGATATGTTTACCTGCCGGGAGGTGATAAAATCGGTCGACGACGCCTGGATACTCACTTTTTTGGCCTTCAGAAGCTTGGAGCAAACTTCTCCTATGATCCTTCAGACCAGATTTATTCCATTACTGCCCCGAATCTTCGAGGATCCTATATGTTACTTGATGAAGCCTCCGTAACTGGAACAGCAAACATCATAATGGCTGCCGTTCTGGCTGAAGGACAAACAACCATTTTTAATGCTGCTTGTGAACCCTATTTGCTTCAGTTATGCAATATGCTCACCAGGATGGGCGCTCATATAACAGGAACCGGATCCAACCTCCTCGTGATTGAAGGTGTTGCCGAACTGCATGGATGTGAACATACCATGCTATCAGACATGATTGAAGTTGGTAGTTTTATTGGCCTGGCTGCCATGACCCGCTCTGCAATTACAATAAAAAATGTTAATTATCAGCAGCTTGGATTAATCCCAGATGTTTTTCGCCGGCTTGGAATCATCGTTGAAAAAATCGGTGATGATATTTATATTCCAAAACAGGACCATTATGAAGTCGAAACCTTCATGGATGGCTCAATAATGACAATCGCTGATTCGCCGTGGCCGGGATTTACTCCCGACCTTATCAGTATTGTGCTTGTTGTTGCCACCCAAGCTCGTGGTAGTGTTTTGATCCACCAAAAAATGTTTGAAAGCCGGCTCTTTTTTGTCGATAAACTTATTGATATGGGAGCCAGAATTATCCTGTGTGATCCGCACAGGGCCACAGTGATAGGCCTTGATCGTAAATATCCATTGCGAGGCATCCGTATGTCTTCACCGGATATTCGGGCTGGAGTTGCCTTACTGATTGCTGCTCTTTCAGCCGAAGGCCGTAGCATTATTGATAATATTGAACAAATCGACCGTGGTTACCAAGAAATTGACAAACGACTTCAACTTTTAGGAGCCGAAATCCATAGGGTTTGATGCTGCCAATTTGTCTTATTTTCACTGATGGCAAGTTTTTTGACTGACTTCTCAGCAGTTTCATAAAAATAGTTTTTAGCTGTTAACCTATCATCATTTAATAAATGGAAGATAAGAGAAAAGAAAAATCGCAGGAACCTGAACTGGAGAATTGTCTAAAAGAAAGAAGCAGTGAAAACTCCACTGATAGAGATGATAAAAAGGAAAACTCATCTAGGTCAAAACATAAAAAAGATGATAAAGTCGAGAAACTTGAACAAGAGGTTTTACAGCTAAATGATAAATACCTGAGGCTTTATTCGGAATTTGATAACTACCGTAAGCGCACCCAAAGAGAGAAAAATGAACTGAGTAAAACAGCCGCATCTGAAGTTGTTACTTCCCTTCTGCCAATTATTGACGACCTTGAAAGAGCTTATTCTGCAATTGACTTAAATGAAACCGCTCATTCTGCAACTAAAGATGGCATCGGCCTGATCCTGAACAAGTTTTTGAATATACTGTCACAAGCAGGACTTGAACCTATCAAAGCCATTGGAGAACAATTCAATACCGATTTCCATGAAGCAATAACAAATATACCCGCTCCATCCCATGACATGAAAGGGAAAATTGCAGATGTGATAGAAAAAGGATATTTACTCGGTGGTAAAGTTATCCGGTTCGCTAAAGTGGTTGTTGGTAGTTAGTCCTGAGACGAAAAGAGAAACAGCAACATATATACTACTATTCGATTGACTTGATGGCAAAAAGAGATTATTACGAAATACTGGAAGTTTCAAAAAAAGCAAATCCGGAAGAGATCAAAAAAGCCTATCGTCAGCAGGCCATAAAGAATCATCCTGACAAAAACCCTGGCAATAAAGAAGCAGAAGAGCGCTTCAAAGAAGCTGCTGAGGCTTATGAGATATTAAGTGATCCCGCCAAGCGCAGCAGGTATGATCAGTTTGGCCATGCAGGAGTTGGATCTAATTCCGGATTCTCCGGTTTTGGAGGAGGAGGAATGAGCATGGATGAAATCTTCCGTCATTTTGGAGACATTTTTGGAGGTGGCGGATTCGATGATCCCTTCGGCAGTATTTTTGGTGGTGGAAGACGAGGCCGGACAGTAAATCACGGATCCAACCTACGAGTTAAAGTAAAGCTGACACTCGAAGAGGTTGCCAATGGAGTAGAAAAGAAAATAAAAGTCAATAAGTTTGTTAAATGTGACATTTGTAGTGGAACCGGATCAAAAGACGGGACCTCCTATCAGAAGTGCTCCACATGCAATGGGTCTGGTCAGGTGACACGTGTGACCAGCACATTCCTTGGCCAGATGCAAACCATAACTACTTGCCCTCAATGTGGTGGAGAAGGTCAGATCATCATCAATAAATGTCCGGATTGCGCTGGTAATGGTATTGTAAAAGGTGAAGAGATAATCAGTATTAAAATTCCTGCAGGAGTTGGTGAAGGAATGCAACTTTCTTTAAATGGGAAAGGAAATGCTGCAGCCCGGAGTGGAATCCATGGAGACTTGCTGGTTCAGATTGAAGAGATCCGACATGAACTACTTGAAAGAGATGGGGACAACCTATTGTATGAACACTTTATTACCTTTTCAGACGCAGTCCTTGGAACAACAATTGATATACCTACTGTCGGTGGGAATGCTAAGATCAAGGTTGAACAAGGAACACAGAGCGGAAGAGTACTACGCATAAAAGGGAAAGGCCTGCCTAGCCTGAACCAATGGGAAAAGAAAGGAGATCTTCTTGTCACAATACACGTTTGGACACCCAAAAATCTTTCAAAAGAAGAAAAAGCAATTCTCTTAAAACTGGGTCAATCACCTAATTTCCAACCAAATCCATCAGCAAGGGATAAAAACATATTTTCACGAATGAAAGATATTTTCGAATAATTTTTTGCCTTTCTTTAATCTCATCTGATCAATACAAGATGGATCTGTTCGCTGCAAATAACATCACAAAACAGTTTTCAAATCATAAAGCCCTGGATAAGGTAAGTATCTCCGTTCCGGAAAAAAGTATTTTCGGCTTACTGGGTCCAAATGGCGCTGGAAAAACTACATTAATCAGAATAATCAACAGGATCATTGCACCTGATGAAGGAGAACTCTATTTCATGGGGAGGAAACTGGTTCCAAATGATATTGAGCGGATTGGATACTTGCCAGAAGAAAGAGGCCTTTATAAAAAAATGAATGTTGGCGAACAAGCACTTTACCTTGCCCAACTTAAAGGGATCAATCGTAACGATGCTGTCAAACGATTAAAGTACTGGTTTGAGAAATTTGAGCTGCTTCCCTGGTGGAACCGTAAAGTGGAGGAACTTTCTAAAGGAATGCAGCAAAAGGTGCAATTCATTGTTACGATCCTTCATGAGCCCAAGTTATTAATCTTTGATGAACCTTTCAGTGGGTTTGACCCAATCAATGTTAACCTCCTGAAAGAAGAGATCCTTGAACTTCAGAAAAAAGGAGTTACTATAATCTTTTCTACGCATAACATGGCTTCGGTGGAAGAACTCTGCGACCATATCGCATTGATCAATAAGTCGAAAAAGATTCTCGATGGAAATGTTTGGGATATTCAAAAAACTTATAAGACGAACTCCTTTGAGTTGCATTACACAGATTATGATGGAAATCTAAGTGATTTCCTGCCTCCAAAATTTGAAGTTACAGATCTATCAACAATTAATGAGCATTTTATTTCCAAGATCCAGATTCCAAAAGATGCGCGTCTAAACGATCTGATCAGAGAGCTTCTTCCTCACATAACCATACAAGCCATCAAGGAAATTATTCCCAGCATGAATGACATCTTTATTCGAACTGTGACTCAGCAAACAAGCTCTTCAGTCTCCAAACACGAAGAATCGTTATGAAAAAGATTATCCTGATCATTCGCCGGGAATACCTAACAAGGGTGAGGAAAAGATCATTTATCGTCATGACCATTCTGGGACCTTTACTTATGGCAGCTATCGTGATTGTCCCTATTTATATTGCAACACTTTCAAATGAAGTAAAAACTGTTTCTGTGATTGATGAAACCGGTTTCTTCTATGAAAAATTTAAGGATTCGGAAACGATAAAGTTCCAATACCTGGTCTCTGATCTTAGTTCTGCTAAATCCGGTTTTTCCAAAAGTGGAGCCTCCGCGCTTCTGTATATCCCCAAAACGGAATTGGCTTTGCCGTCTGGGGCAATTCTTTATTCTAAAAGCCAGGTTAATATTAATGTTAAAGGATATATCAAGACAGTGATGTCAAGACAGCTTGAAGAACTGAAACTCGAAGCTAAGCTCAGGGACTTACAGCTTAACATGGATGCAAAGCTGACTACTGATGACATTTTAAGATCCATCAAAACCAGTGTAGAAATCAGTACGATTAAGATCGGGAAAGAAGGGACCGAAGAAAAAAGTTACCCGGAAGTGAGTATGGTTTTGGGAATGTTTGGCGGAATTCTTATTTATTTTTTCATTTTCCTTTTCGGATCACAAGTGATGCGCGGAGTAATCGAAGAGAAGACAAGCAGAATCGTTGAAGTCATCATTTCTTCTGTCAAACCTTTTCAACTGATGATGGGGAAAATAATCGGAGTAGGGTTGGTTGGGTTGACTCAATTTTTATTATGGGTTGTACTGACTACAGGAATAGTGACCATTGCCACCTCCACCCTATCATCAAAACTTTCTTCAAAAGCATTACCGGAGCAATTGATAAAAAATCAGAATCCCGGACTCGCATCAGCCACGACTTTTGACAAGGCAATAATTTCCCCGAAGGAAAATGCTGAAGGCATGAATGAAGTATTAGATGCTATCAATTCTATCGATTTTCCGGTAATGATCGGATCTTTTCTTTTTTTCTTCCTTTTTGGTTTCCTCCTTTACGCTGCACTTTTTGCAGCCATCGGTTCAGCAGTTGATAGTGAAGCGGATACACAGCAATTCATGCTTCCAATAACCGTCCCATTAGTTCTTTCCTTTGTACTGGCACAGTATATCATTCAGGAACCACAGGGAACATTGGCCTTCTGGCTTTCCATTATCCCTCTGACTTCCCCTGTAATTATGATGATAAGAATTCCTTTTGGGGTGCCCTATTGGCACATCTTGCTCTCCATGGGGTTTCTTATTTTAGGATTTCTTGGAACGACATTATTTGCCGCAAAAATTTACCGTACAGGAATCCTGATGTATGGCAAAAAAGTAAGCTATAAAGAGCTGTGGAAATGGTTGAAGTATAAAAATTGATTTGCGATTGAACAAGATTTTCGATTGACGAATGAATTTTCGATTGACGATGTACGATTTTAATATCATGTAATTTCTTTGAAAACGTCAATTTTTATTCACTTTTATGAAACACTCATCCAGTTCGTAATTCGTAAATCCAAAATCGTCAATAAAATCGTAAATCGTAAATCTTGTTCAATCGTAAATTGTAAACAATCTCTCAATATCAATAATCATAAGCCTAAGGCCTATCATAGATCTTACTCCATTCATATTTCTTACGTTTCTTCCAATCACCCTTGTGATATACAAAACTGACAATCAGAGGCAAGACTGAAGTTGCTTCTGCATAAACCATTTTCTCATACATCGTCTCAACCTTTCCCCAGGAAGATGCTTCTTTTAGCGTTGAGCTTGAGCATGCACCATCGCGGGGATCTGCAACAGTAATCTGGATAGCATATTTATGCATTGGAACTTCCTTTCCCAGCACTTCCGCACAGATCACAGTATCCTGTACAAAATTTTTGGGAACTCCTCCACCAATCATGAATAACCCTGACGTTTTAGCTTTCATTTTTATCATTGTCAACTCAAGGAAATCCTTTACAGAATCAATCGAAACATGTTTATCAGGATGAGTCCATTGGTGTTTTACCAAGCCAAATCCTGCACTGCTATCGCTAAAAGCCGGACAGAATATAGGAACATTATTTTCGTAACAAGCCTGAACCAGAGAATCTTTCTTTTTTGAATTTTTAACCAGGTATTTCCCCATCTCACGGATAAACTCCCGGGATGAATATGGTTTTGGCTCCAACGAATCCGCTATCTCTCTGATTGTCATATCACAAACCTGCAGCTCTTCTTCATCGATGTAGGTATCATAAATCCGGTCGATATAGCAATTCCGTAATTCACTGTCATTGGCATTATACGAGCCTTTGTAATGTTTGAAACCCAAAGCTTCAAAAAAATCCATGTCTACAATTGAAGCACCGGTAGCAATGATTGCATCAACCATATTGTGCTTCACCATATCAACATATACCTGCATGCATCCGCCTGCACTCGTACTTCCGGCCAAAGTAAGGAAAATCGTACATCCTTTGTCCTTAATCATACGGTTGAGTATGTCGGCGGCATCGGCAGTATCACGTGAAGTGAATGACATCTGCCGCATCGCTTCTATGATGGGAGTTGAGTCGATCTTTTTAATATCAATATGATTTATTGGTGTTTTTAAGAAGTCTTTTTTCTTCATAGTTAGTTATTATTAATTTAGAATGCAGGAATGCAGGAATTATGTTGTAAAAATAATTAAAACTCATTTACTTTTGAATTTAATATTCCATGTTCCAAACAACTGTGTTATAACGAAGGCACTACAAAATCGGAATCTTTCATTATCCTAAAATTCCTGCATTCCCGCATTCCTACATTCCTGCATTCCCGCATTAATACCCTAAGATCTTCAACATTGATTTATAGCTTTGTTCCTTTGAAAATAGCTTGGTTGTGACTTCATCATTCTCATCCAGATCAATCAAAACATGTTTTGGAGCAGGAATAAGGCAATGCTGGATTCCACCATACCCACCAATAGCTTCCTGGTAAGCTCCAGTATGAAACATCCCAATATATTGCGGTCCTTTATCATTGAATTTTGGAAGAAAAACCGCATTTGTGTGACCTTCATTATTGTAGTAATCTTCGCTGTCGCAAGTAAGCCCACCAAGAAATACCCGTTCGTATTCTGCATCCCAGTTATTGACAGCAAGTAATATGAATTTCTGATTGGTTGCCCACGTATCTGGCAAAGTATTCATGAATGAGCTGTCGATCATGTTCCAGTTTTCCCGGTCATTCTGCCGTTTCTGGTCGATAATTGAGAACAAAACTGCTCCACTTTCTCCGACTGTGAAGGATCCGAATTCAGTAAATATGTCTGGTTCAGGAACTTCATTTCGGTCGCATATGCTTTTTATTTGAGCGATAATCTCTTCAGCCATGTATTCAAAATCATAACTGAAATCAAGTGAACTCTTAATCGGGAATCCTCCTCCAATGTTCAAGGCCGTCAGATCCGGACAAATTTTCTTAAGATCACAATATACACTCACACTCTTCTGCAATTCATTCCAATAATAAGCAGTATCCTTGATCCCGGTATTGATAAAAAAGTGAAGCATTTTCAATTCAAATTTCGGGTTATCCTTAATTTTTTCCATGTAATATGGTAGAATATCGTTGTACCTGATTCCTAAGCGTGAAGTATAAAAATCAAACTTAGGTTCCTCTTCCGATGCAATCCGGATCCCGATTTTCATTTTCCCAAGAAGCCCAGCTTCATATTTTTCCAACTCAAAAATGTTGTCAAGAACCGGAATAGTATTTGAAAATCCATTATTAATAAGCCCCAGAATAAACTCAATATAATGCGGACGTTTGAATCCGTTACAAATGATATAATGATCCTTATCAAACAATCCTCTTTCATAAAGGTTCTCGATTATAGGAATATCAAATGCAGATGATGTTTCGAGGTGTATTTCGTTTTTTAAAGCTTCTTCGAGAACAAAGCTGAAATGTGAGCTTTTTGTGCAATATGCATAATGAAAATCACCCTGATAATCGACTTTTGCCATTGCTACATTAAACAATATTTTAGCCTTTTGAATCTGCGAAGAAATTTTCGGAAGGTAACTTATTTTTAACGGAGTTCCATACTGTTTTATAATATCCATCAATGACACCTGATGAAAATAAAGCTCATTATCAATCACTTTGAACTCTTCTTGTGGAAAGTCAAATGATTGTTCAACCAAGTCCAAATATTTATTTTTCATTTTATATATTTATCGATAGTAGGTTACTTGGATTAAAATATTTTCACCAAAGTAAATCACTTAAGTTCTAATTTGTGTGCAAATGTAAAACATTTGTAGATTATTTTGTTTTTGAAATTGGCAGATAATGAATCATTAATTCTTGATGACATTTGCTATTTTTGACGAATAATTTCAAACACACTCCATGTATAATACGAAAACTACTGGTGCTCTCTACTATATAATTCTGGGATCATTAATCATATTTTCATTCTTCACTTTCTCAGAACAATTCTACCCTCTTTTGAATTCTGATATGGCTGTCAACATCTTGATGACCCCAGGATTCAGCATACCCGCTAACCTTTATTTTTGGGGCCAGGATCGGGCAGGAAGCTTGATTCCTATGATTGCCCAAATTTTATGTTCAACCTATCATTTTCCTCCTATCATTGCTGTATCTCTTGTCCATTACATTTTTCTGATTGCAGGATATTTTGCACTTTCCACATTATTTAAAGATCGTTCTTTAAGACTGGCTCTTGCTTTCGTTTGGTTTTTCCCCTGCTGGCATTTCCTCGACCATGTCCTATTACTATTTGGGATACAGATGAGTATGCTTGCCATCTCAATTTACTTCATAAACAGGTCATCTCAAACGCATACGATCAGGATACGATTGTTATGGTTGTCGATGGCTTGCATTTCTTTTATTACAGCAGTTTGGGTATCCGATATGTCAATTTTTTCTATGTTGGCATTTTTATTAGGGATCGCCTTTTTCAACAGAAAAAATTTTACCAGAACCTATTTCATAGCCTTTTTAAAAGATAAACACTACCTGCTTCAGCTGGTGATTTCTATAATCTGGCTTATTATCGGAACAATCTTCATTCTCTATGCAAAAAGTAAAGCTGTCAGGGTAGACCTCTATAATCAAGATTTCCTTAACAATTTTAGAGAAATTGTTGCCACAATCAGGATCATGACCGGCTCTCTTTTTCAAGTCTTCATCTTTGCTTCGGAGAATGTTTTGGAAAGTATTTATGCATGGGCCATTCTTGTAGGTGTACCTTGGATTTTTTTCCTTACGAAAAAGAAAACTGATCCTTCGCAGCCATTCACTCAACAACGATGGCTGACTTTTTTTCTCCTGAACGGGATAGTGACTTTGCTAATTGTGATTCTTTCTCAATGGGTTTTTATTAACGGTGTTGGACGCCAATACTTTACCGTTGTTTATATTTCTATTTGGCTGGCATTCCTGCTTTATCTGCAAGCAAATGGTTCAAGAAACAGATCTTTGCGGATAACGCTTCTATTCATAATCATCCTCATAGGAACATTCAGTTCGTTTAATAAGTTTTATTTCCCAAAGAAAATTTCCCCGAGAACAAATGTGCTAAATGAGTTTAAAGCACTTGGCAATATTGGCCTTATCGCAGGGTATCAGAATGCTTACCTTTCGGCAAGTCCTGATCCAAACCGCATCAAAGCTACTCCGCATGATAAAGATGACGTCAGAAACAGGCATCTTGTTGAGCAAGTGTTTAAACAACCCCAGATCTACCTGATTAAGGATTGTTGGTTGGACTCCTTCCCTGACACTATTCATCAATTTGGTCATGTGCTCGTCAAAAAAGGAAATATGTTCCATCTGGCAGATTGTTATTTATGTCGTTATATTCGTTTGGTTGTGCATGAAGAATTTACCTGGAAAGAAATGAAGTACCAGGGAAATATTGACACAGACGAAGGATCACGGAATGGACAATCAATTCGTATTCGCCCAGGATTCGATAAAAGCAAACATTTCGTTTATGGTCCTTTCATTTCACTTGTTCCCGGAAAATTTGTTATAAAATTCAGGATAAAAACGAGTGAGAACCTGAGTACTGGCAACATTGCTATCCTTGATGTTTCGGCAGACTATGGAAAGACCATATTAGCTAAACGGACAATTTTATCTTGCGACTTTGGCCGGGCCAATGCTTTTCAGGAGTTTGAGATTCCTTTGGAATTGACTAAAAAACACGATGGGATAGAATTTCGGATTTTATATCTTGGTAATACAGACCTCTCATTCGACCGGGTAGTAGTGCAAGGAATCTGATCCATCCAATATTCTTCCTGAATATTTATCCCTGAATTTGAAATTTCTGAAAAGTAAATTCCAGAAATCATACGGATTTTTCTAAGTTTGCCACTTAATTTTCTCTGACATGCTCAAGCGACTCTTGTCTCGCCAAATGGTAAAACGCACCAAAAACAGGCTTTTCCCTGTGGAATATTTAGAAAGGAAGCATGTTGATCTTACACAACCTTTTCCAAACGACAGTTCCTTCTTTTATGGTGGAGATAAAGAAGGAAATGCTTTTATTACGCGAATGGCTTTTCGCGGACCTGACCGTGAACATGAATATTGGTTTGATTTCTATTTAAAAGAAATTGGATTTTTTGGGCTAAAGAGCGATCCGGGACCTGATAACATTGGGTTTCAGATGGGAACCCTTAAATGGGAACCCATTGTGACTGGAAAAACATGGAGGATAATTTTCGAAGGGACAGTTCTTGACAAGAACGGCAAGTCTCATGAGTGCAAAACCGATCTGGTTTTTACAGGAGAAAACCCGATCTATGATTTTGCAGGAAGTTCAGATCAGAAATCAATTGCGAAGGCTATCGCAGCGGAAAAATGGAGTAAAGAATTTTTTTTTAAATTGAAAGATATTCATCAAACACATTATGAACAAACGGGTAATCTCAAAGGGTTAATTATTCTGGACAATCAGAAATTTGATCTGAATTTCAGGGCATCCCGCGACCATTCTTTTGGTTCCCGGAACTGGCTTACCTGGGACCGGCATTTCTGGATTACAGGATTATCTGACAATGGATTCCACTGGACAGTAACAACAATACGGTTCGATTTTTTAGGTCGTCTTACTGCAGGGTTTGTTATCAGTCCTGACGGAATAGCGGATGCAATTGTTGAATGTACAGATCTGGAGACCGTTTCGAGAGAACAACTGTTGCCTGACCAAGGGGTTGTTGAACTACTTATGCGGAGTGGGAGAAATCATCATCTTCAATTCTTCCGAAATGGAGATTTCCCCTATGTGATGGATAAAAAATACCTCATGTTCGAAGCAATAGGACGTTATAAATTCGATGGTGTGGATGGGCTTGGGATGGTTGAATTTGGCTTCCATTCAGATAAATACAAGATTAAATAAAATATTTTACACTTGATCAAATTCATACATGAAATAACTAACGAGGAAATTGGCGGGAAAGCCAGGGGCCTTAAAATCCTAAAAGAACTCGGTCTTAATGTACCCGATGCCTGTGTTATCGTTCATCCAAATTTTGAAGCACTCGATGAGGGAAAGTTAAAACGAAGTATATCATTACTTGGAAATGGCGAAAAAGCTGTCCGGTCATCGGCTGTGAGTGAAGACGGTGAGAGCGCCTCATTTGCCGGTCAATTCGAATCTTTCCTTAATCTCCAAACCTATAGTGATATCAAAGAAGCTATAGGCAAATGCATTTCAGCCGCCCAAGCCGACAGGGTGCAGAATTATGCTTTTAGCAGAAAAGAGAATGCAGATCTAAGGATATCGGTAATCCTTCAAAACATGGTTCAGGCGAAAGTTGCGGGTGTGGTATTTTCTGCCGATCCTGTGACAAACAGACGTGATAAAGTGATCATTAATGCTGTAGAAGGAACCGGGGAAAGCCTTGTCAGCGGCAAGAAAGATGCGGTTCACTATGAATTGTTTAAAAGTGGATCAGACATTCAGCATCAGATAAACAAGCAAGGATCACTTCTAACGGCTAATCAGATAGCGGAAATTCTGGCTGGCGCAAAAATGGCTGAAGATCAGTATCAGAAGCCAGTCGATATGGAATGGGCGATTGATGCGCACGATGTTCTCCACTGGTTGCAGGTGAGGCACATCACAGCACTAAAGGAGGTTCATTACAATGAACTTGACACCATTAAAGAACCAGTTCAACATGTGTGGACACTTGGTAATATTGGTGAAATGATGCCAGGTGTAGTAACTCCACTGACTTACTCTGTTTCATTTCATTCAATAGATTATGGGATGGCAATTCTGGCAAATGCTGCCGGTGCGAGAAGTCTGAAGAAACATGAGCAATACCGCTATATCCAAATGTTTTACAATCGTCTGTTCTTCAATATGACGAACATGATGGATTACTCCAGAAATGTATGGATGAACAAGGGTGAGAACGTTCAGCTATCGATCTGTGGTCTGGTTATCCCCAGTTTACAGACAAAATTTGAATCTCCTCTTCCCCTCCGGGTTTACAACTTCATAAAACAGATGGTAAACCTTAGCTGGACTCGAAAAAGCGTAAGACGTCTCCATGAATTGGCTGATCATTATGCGATTGATCTATCCGGAAATATTACGGAAGTGTACAGGGAACTGGATCATGCAAGGGAAGTTCTTAGCGAGGCTTTCGGATACCATCTTCTTGCATCCGCACAATCTGGTAGTCTGTATTCAGCCATTATGGGAATCCTTACCGGAAACAAACGTCTTCCGAACTCCAGAGACCATCACATCGCTTCTATTCTACTGACGGATATAACAAATGTTGAGAGTGCTGATGCCGTCAATTCCCTCGAGCGTTTTGCATCGCTCATTCATTCTCTTCCGGAATTCTCATCAATCTTTACTTCTGCGAACCACGATGAAGCTCTTCGCTTGATATTAAATGATGCTCCATTGGAGGTTAAAAGAGAATTCAATAACTTTCTTCATCGACATGGGCATCGTTGCATCAGGGAATCTGAATTGCGTGAAAAGACATGGAAAGAAGATCCAATCCATCTGATCCAGATGTTGCAAACTTGTGTTAAATCGAGAAGTCAGAGGCTGGCGTCACAAAATAACAAGCGGATGATCAGGATGATTCTGAAAGATGTCAGTCCCGTTAAACGTATGATATTAATATCATTACTAAACCCTTCTCGCGCAGCTGTTTCACGACGGGAGAACACCAAAGCAACTTCAATTAAATTTCTTGACAAAGTAAGGAAAGGATATCGACATTTTGCCATTCAGTTAGTTGACGAAGGATTCTTAGATGATCATGACCAGGTTTACTTTTTGACACATGAAGAGCTTGGGAAAATGATCACACACAAGAGTCCTGAGTGGAAAATTAAAGCCTCTCTCCGAAGGAAGCTTCTTCCGGAAACTGATCAGTTGACTTTCGGCGATCTCTGCTATGGTATTCCGGAACCTCTTGAAGAAGAAAGGATCATTGAGGTTACCGATGGACAACTGAAAGGTCTGCCTGTGAGCAGCGGAATTGTTGAGGCCAGAACCAGGATCGTACAAACAGTTGAAGATGCCGGCCAGCTTGAACCAGGCGAGATTATGGTTGCATCATTTACGGATATTGGCTGGACTCCATATTTCAGTATTATTGCCGGATTGATCACAGAGATTGGCAGTCCGCTCTCTCATGGCGCTGTGGTAGCGCGCGAATATGGTATCCCCGCAGTAGTCGGGGTCAAAGGAGCCAGGCAATTTCTGAAAACCGGGGATCTCGTCCGGTTAGACGGGAACCGCGGAATTATTGAGCGGATTATCCAATAAGGAATCTTTCTCTGAGTTTCTTAGCATCTGCCTGAAGAATTCCAAAAACAAAATTATCGAGACTTTGAAATGACCGGTGTATCTCTGAGAGAGCAGCGTTAAGATACTCTGGACGGACTTCCAGAAGTGGTTGCATTATTTCTCCATGATAACCATCCTTGTTAAGAATCCCGATAATTTCGATTGCATGAGCTTGGGCATAATAATTTGTGGCGTAATAATCCTGAAGGATTTCATCCTTCTCAACCCCAAGAGCAGTCAGGAGGAACAAGGTTGCAAGGCCGGTACGATCTTTCCCCGCAGAGCATTGAAAAACTAATGGAATATTCGGATTATATGTAAGTTCATAAAGAAATTGACGGTACTCTGCAACATAGTTTTGAATGATTCTTGAATATTCATGAATTAAAATCAATTTCAGGCCTTCAACATTATTTTGCCTGACATAATCTGAAGCCATTTCCCTTGGTGCATCGTGAATGGGAAGAAGTATGGTTTCTTTTACTGTAGGAATTTTCCGGTTGGGCCGTTTCTCCCTTTCTTTTTGAGAACGAAAGTCGAGAATCATTGCTAAACCTATATTTTCAAGCAGGTTCACATCTTGATCCGAGATTGAATGAAGATCTCCACTGCGAAAAAGTATACGAGGCTTAATTCTGCCTCCATGAGCTGAAGGAATACCGCCAAGGTCACGAAAATTGTGTTGGCCAGAAAGGATTGGCAAAGGGTAGCCGTTAATAGAATTCTTCATCGTTTTGCAAAAATATTCTAATTTTTGACAGAAGATGATACTGGAAAATCAACCAAGATATGATTTCAGCAGCTTACTCCGGGACGAGTGCTTCAACCTCTTGATTGCTTTTTCCTTAATCTGGCGAACCCTTTCACGTGCCAAACCAAACATTGAACCAATTTCCTCCAATGTGTAATTATGCGCCACTCCAATGCCATAAAACAGGTTGATGATCTCACGTTCTTTTTCTGACAGAACAGATAAAGAGTGCTGAATTTCACGGGATAATGATTCCTGTATCAGGTGTTCATCTGTATCAACAGTATCTTCAGAAACAAACACATCAAGCAACTTAATATCTTCATCCTGATCCAATGGTGCATCCATTGAGACAATGCGGGTTGAAATTTTCATGGTCTCCCTTACTTTGTGTTCGGGAATCTCCAGGAAAGTGGCAATTTCGTCAACCGATGGAGGTCGTTCAAATTGCTGTTCCAATTTGGAAGTTGCTTTGTTTAATTTGCTGATTGATCCTACCTGGTTTAATGGTAAGCGAATGACCCTGGATTGCTCGGCAAGTGCCTGCAAGATGGATTGACGAATCCACCAGACTGCATAAGAAATAAACTTAAACCCCCTTGTTTCATCAAAACGACGGGCGGCTTTTATCAGTCCCAGGTTCCCTTCATTGATCAGGTCAGGCAAACCCATTCCCTGATTCTGGTATTGCTTGGCAACGGAAACAACAAACCGAAGATTTGCCCTGCAAAGTTTTTCCAAAGCAAGTTGATCGCCTGATTTGATTTGCTGTGCCAACTGAACCTCTTCGTTTGTTGTGATGAGTTCCTCTTTTCCGATCTCCTGAAGATATTTGTCAAGGGAAGCAGTTTCACGGTTGGTTATAGATTTTGTTATTTTTAATTGTCTCATAATTTTTTTATAACCCTATTCCATAGTAGGCCCTTATCCCATTCGGGTAAAGACCTTCAATCAACACTCCTCCTTTTCTTGATGTGAGGGCATCCTTTAATTCTTGCGTTGAGTTAATCACCTTTTTATCAATTGCGTAAACGATAAATCCTTCTTTAATCCCGGTGGTTTGTAATAATCCATTCTCCAACCGGGTAATTTGATACCCATCTGAAAGGTTGAAACGTTTCTTTTCTGGCTCACTTATTCTCTGGAAAGTTGCTCCATGAATAATTATTTTATCATTATTCACAACCATACTGTTTTCATTTTCAGTCAATAAAGTTATGGGAAGAACCAGTTGCTTACCGTCTCTCATCAGGCTCACAGAAATTTTTTCACCGGGGCTATGCTGGCTGACTTCTTCGAGTAATTCTGACTTACTGTTCACTGGGATACTTTGCATAGCTAAAATAATGTCGCCTTTTTTCAAACCCGCTTTATCTGCAGATCCACCCTGCACGACATCTTCGATATAAATTCCCTGAATAGCTGGCAGTCCGTTATCTTTGGCAAACTGGTCATCGATTTCTTTATAATAGATCCCAAGGTAAGCCCTTTGAATCTTGCCATATTTCATAAAATCTTCGACGACTTTCCTTACAATATTGACGGGGATGGCAAATGAATAGCCAACAAAATTTCCAGTTCCGGAAGCAATTGCGGCATTGATTCCTATCAGTTCTCCCCTCGTATTCACGAGTGCTCCACCACTGTTTCCCGGATTCACTGCAGCGTCTGTTTGAATAAAAGATTCAATCGCTCCCTGAGAACCAAGAATGTTAATATTCCGTGCTTTGGCGCTGACAATACCGGCTGTAACAGTAGATGTGAGGTCAAATGGATTCCCGACAGCCAGCACCCATTCCCCGATCCTTACTTCATCTGAGTTGCCATAGGCTAGAAATGAAAGGCTGCTGGCATCAATTTTTAATAAAGCAAGGTCCGTACTTGGATCTGTTCCGATAATTGATGCTTTAAAGACCCGCTTATCGTTCAGTGTAACCATAATTTTTTCTGCATCCTGAACGACATGATTGTTTGTGACTATATATCCATCCGATGTGACGATTACCCCGGATCCCAGCGCCTGGATAGGAGAATTGGGTACAGGGCGACCAAAATTGAAAAGATCAAAGAAATCATCATAGACTCCACTTTTGTTATGAAATTCTGATTTGATATGCACTACGGCGTGAACGGAAATTGCTGCGGCCATTTCAAAATCCGGTTGATTTAGCGGTGTACCAGGAATATAACTGGCAGTGCGCACCGGAATCCGGGGTTCATTTGTGTAAATATAAGATGGATGTGCTTTTTCAATGAGCTTATAAGAAGCTAATGCAACAACACCACCTGCAATTGCCATTAAAAAAAAACCAATCAATCGTTTCATAATTTCTCTTCTTTTTAATTTATCATTTGTTGATTTCCAAAACGTCACTTAAAAGTCAATAGTATTCACAGTTTCTGTTAAAAATTGTTAAACAGTTTCTGATTTAAAAATATCAAGGACATATTACCTTTTTCATTTTTCCTGATTAAACAAATAATTAGTTTCCTGAAATCACCATCATTCGACCTTCAAAAGAGAAAGAATTAAAATTGACAATTATGTCAAAGTATCTATCAAGGGTGCTTATATTCATTTGTTTATCTCTTTCCCGCATCTGTTTGTCAGGACAAACATTGCCAGAAAGGCAGGAAACTTTACCTACCGAAAAATATGCCAATCCAAATTGTAATGGAATTAAAAGTCAAAATGTCAGGGTTGTGTTCTATAACACAGAAAATCTTTATGATCCTTATGATGACACAACCAAGCTGGACAACGAGTTCACTGCCAAAGGAAAGAACAGATGGACCTTTAGTAAATTTTCTGTCAAACTGGCTCACCTTGCAAAAACAATGATGGCTATTGGAGGCCATGACCTTCCTGCACTTATCGGTCTCAGTGAGATTGAAAACCGGTATGTTATGAATAAGATCATTTATGAATCACCCTTAAAGAAGCTCCACTATCGCTTTATTCATTATGAATCACCAGATGCAAGAGGGATTGATGTTGCACTGTTATACAGACCAGAAAAGTTTAAACTGATTTCTTCACTAGCGATCCGGATTCAATTTCCATTCGATACAAACTTACGAACACGCGACATTTTATATGTACGGGGAATTCTTTTTCAGGAAGACACTTTACATGTTTTTGTCAATCACTGGCCTTCACGATTGGGGGGAATGATTGAAAGTGAAGTAAAAAGAAAATTTGTTGCAAGTGTTCTTAAAGAATATGTGGATTCTATTCTCAGAAATAACAACCAATCAAACATCCTGATCATGGGAGATTTTAATGATGAACCGGATCAGCCAAGCATCAAAGAAATATTACATTCTGGGCCTGTTCATCAAGACATTCATCCAGATGAATTGGTGAATCTGATGTATGATCAACAGAAGGACTGGACCCATGGAACAATTAAATACCAGGGAAAATGGACCATTATTGACCAATTTATTGTTTCCGGGTCAATGATCAGCAATGAAACCGGATTGCGTACATCACCCAAAGATGCCAGGATATTTCAACCGGACTTTTTGATGGAGAAGGAGACTACTTTTCTGGGGTCAAAACCTCTTCGGACTTATGCCGGGCCACGCTATATCGGAGGATTTTCAGATCATCTGCCAATCTATCTGGATATTTGGAAAAGGTGAGATTATGAATTTTTCTATTCATGCTATTAACTCCAAACCCCGGCAATTTTAGTCCCGCAAAATTTGCAGTTTGAATTTTGGATATTATTAGTAAGGATGGTAAAGCCTTTTCTTTCGATAATTACTTTCTTACATCCCGGACAATAGGTGTTTTCGGCAAGTGTACCTGGAACATTCCCGATATACACATATTTCATTCCTGAATTCATTGCAATAGCACGTGCTTTATCAAGGATTGCCAGTGGTGTGTATGGCAAACTGGTCAATTTGTAAAGCGGGAAGAACCTGCTGAAATGAAGTGGTGTATCATGAAAATCGTTTTTCGCAAGCCAGTCGCACATCTCTTTGATCATTTCCGGCATATCTGTCCAGTTCGGAACGATCAGGTTTGTGATCTCCAGCCAGACTCCTTCTTCCTTCATGATTTGTAATGTATTCAGGATGGGTTGAAGGGAGCCACCATTCAATTTCTGGTAAATTTCTTCGCTGAAAGATTTCAGGTTGATGTTTGCGGCATCGATGTATTTACAGAGATCACGCAAAGGTTTTTCATTGATATATCCGTTCGAGATCAACAAATTTTTTATTCCTTTTGCCCTGGCTAATTTTGCTGTTTCAAACGTATATTCATAAAAGGCAATCGGTTCAGAATATGTGTAGGCAATAGATTTGCAGTTAGCTTTCAAAGCTTCTTCCACCACTTTCGCAGGCATCATGTCAACATTTGTAGTGAATTTGGGACTTTGCTGGGATATTTCCCAATTCTGACAGTTCAGGCAGGCAAAAGTACATCCTGCAGTGGCGATCGAATAGCTACGGGTGGCAGGAAGGTAATGAAATAATGGTTTTTTTTCGATGGGATCAACATGCACAGAACAAGGATTTCCAAAGGCGATGGAGTAGAGTTTATTTTCTTTGACCACATGTGTACGACAAGGACCTTCCTGGTCTTCCTTCAAAATACAATTATTCGGACAAATCTGGCATTTTACTCCTTTGGCTGTTTGCAGGTAATATGGAGATTCCCTGCTCCATTTCCACAAGGGACCGGGAGCGCCAGGGTCAGGACTTTTTTCGGTTGTAATCATTTTTTTTGCAAGCACACGGGATGTATTCAATCCGACTGCAGCTGCTCCCATTCCAAGCAAACTGTAACGTAAAAAATCCCGCTTAGTTAATTTTTTTTTCATGTCATAAACCGAAGGATCAAAATATAGATCAACTTAACAATATTTACATTAATAAGTAATTTTTTCACCACGTTAGACACATTAGGTCACAAGAAACAATAAAAAAACTAATGTGCCTATGTGATTAATTTTTGAATTCATACATGTTAGGAAAAGTATGATGAACCATATAAATCAGATGAATTTCTGATCATAAAGATACGATCTTTTTTCGATGAAGTTGCAGGAACCCTGCACTAAACAAGTTCAATAAAACAAGGATCTGACAAGACCAGACTACACCTGCAAGAGGAATTAGAAAGATTGAAATTACTATCGCTCCCAGTGCCGAACCAAATAAGTCGGCTGCATAATTTTTTGCTGGCATATTTGCTGTATTACCAATCCTAAGCAAGGTTGACACAGAAAATTCCATACCGGTCAGGAATGATACAATCAGCGTCAGCACCCCAAGGATCACCATGGTTATTGTATCTGAGAAAAAGAAGGTGTTTATTGCAAGGAGAATAAACGGGAGAACAGCACAAAAACACCCCAGAGAAATCTGAAGGTAGAAATATTGCCGGAAGGAAGATCGTGAAGTTATCTTTGGCTGAAACCATGAACCAGCAGCCAACCCCATCATAAACAATGTGATTATCACACCGGCCATCTGGAACACATATCCATAGGTTGATTGAAAAACAATGAGGAGGATGATTTCTACAGAAGAAGCCGTAAATCCACCTGAAAATAACCCCAGGCTAATGGAATTTATGCTGAAACCCATCACAATGAATATTATCAAAAGAGCAATTCCAATAATCAGATAATTGGTTTGAAAGAAAGAGTTCCAGTATTTGATTTGCAGGAAAAAGCCTATTGGCCTGAGATCATGATTTATACCCTGGGATTTTGTAAGCTGGCTGACAATGAATTTACTCCTGTCTTTTAACAAATCATCATCAAGATAATATTGGTTCACATATTGGGTTGAGATTCCCTTTTCCTTGATCAATCTGGCAATATCATGACGAATCGGAGCATCCGACACTATAAAATAATTCTTCTGACCAGGTAATATTATGATATTCTTAAAAACAGATTGAAGAGTTTGATAAATTGTTGAATTCAATTGGGCTGCATTCTCACTTACATAATCAGCGGTTGAAGGAAGTCCTAGAGAGATTACGGCACCCGGGTTGAGCCTGGATTTTATCAAACGGAAAAATTCGAGTGTATAAAAACGGTTAATCTGAAGTGTGGAAGGTTCCGGAAGATTGATCAGGACAATGTCATATTTTTCAATTGTTGTTTTCAGGAACCTGCGGGCATCTTTCTCAATCACATGGATCCTTTGATCGACCCGGGTATTTGAGAATGCAGACCCTAATGCAATTATTGCCGGGTTCATTTCCAGGTAATCAATCCGGCGAGGATTGTATTTAAGGATTTCCTTCAAAGTCCCGGCAATTCCTCCAGAAATTAACAGGATATCCTTCGGGGCAGGGTGTTGAACCATGCTGAAATGAATTGCTTCTTCATTAAAAATCTCATTCCCTGAAGAAAAAAGTAACAAACCGTTCTCATAATAATTCAGCTGACCCTCATTTTCTGTAACAACTACTTTCCCATATGGTGAAAACTTACTACTCAACAATTTCTGACCAGGATACAAGATATGGTCAGTATAATCCTGCAAGTTTGAAAAAAACGGAAGAATCATCAAAGCCAGAGCAATGGGAGTCAGAAGAATTTTTAATCCATTTCGCGATGAAGTCCAGACAAACAGAAGAAAGACCAGCAAGTTTAAAACCAGCAGGATACGTAAGCTTATCCAATTGTCAAATAACCAGAGAAAGATAAAATTGACCAGAATGCCTGCTGTCATACTTCCAAATGATTCCAATGAGTAAGACTTTCCATATTTATTTTTACCAGTCTTTTCAGAAAGAAATGATGCGTAAGCGACAAATAAAAACCCATTCAAAAGGCAAAATGGCGCAAGAATCAGGAATGAAGTGTAAAAAATCGTGGTAAGGCTAATCATGCTACCGTAAGGAATAGAAAAGGCTTTCCAAAGGTCAAGTCTAAAGGTTGTCAGGAGTGGTAATATTGAAAAGAGAAATTGTAAAAAAATAAGGAATGAAAATTGTTCTTTTACTCTATGAAAAAAACTTCCCAGGAAAGCTCCCAGCCCCGTCAAGATCATCCAATTAGCCAGAACTATTCCCAGAATGAGCTCATTCCCGTATAAGATAGCCATGAATTCACGCAGTAAATAAATCTGTGTGAAAAGAGCGGTAAATCCTAAAGCAAAAAGAGATATCCGCAAAATTCCTTCAATTCTGACAGGCATGTATTAACTTTGTAAAAGACAATCAAATTTATAAAAAATGCAGAAGATCCGTTCCATATTCTGGATGTTGATATTCATTCTGTTGATTATCAATGGCTGTAATTCACAGAATGAGAAACTCATCAATCAACCGGTTGATCGCCCGATGGCAGCAGCCGGAAAATTCTATCCAGCCGATCCGACTATCCTGAAGTCAATGTTATCAAGCCTATTCTCACAGGCAAAGCCCAAGTCTGTTGATCATGTAGTTGCCATAATTTGTCCCCATGCAGGTTATGAATTTTCCGGAGTCGTAGCAGCCAGCTCTTACAATCAGCTCCCGGCAAATCAGCAGTATGATAATATTTTTATTATCGGATCCAGCCATCAGGTATCTTTTCAGGGAGCATCGATTTATAACATTGGAGATTATCTGACTCCACTTGGAAAAGTGAAGGTCAATACGGAGCTTGCTACTAAACTTATCAATGAGAACCCGGTTTTTACCTTTAACCCTGAGGCCGATAAAGGTGAGCACAGCATTGAGGTACAGATTCCATTTCTGCAATATCACCTGAAAAAAAGTTTTTCCATAGTACCGATTGTTCTCGGTACACAATCGGAGCAATCGTGTAAAAAGATCGCACAGGCTTTAAAACCTTATATGAAGGAGAACAATTTATTTGTCTTCAGTTCCGATTTTTCACATTATCCTTCTTATGACGAAGCGGTTGCAGTTGATAAAAAGACCTGCGATGCGATCCAATCCAATTCCCCTAAAAACCTGCTAAATACAATAAAAGAAAATGAACGAAAAGACACGCCCAATCTTGTCACAAGTCTCTGTGGATGGACTTCTGTACTGACAATGCTTTATATTACTTCTGATGATCCCAGCTTTGAGTTGACACCACTGCAATATAAAAATTCGGGAGATTCAAAATATCCGGATAAATCGCGGGTTGTAGGATACTGGGCGATTGCTGTTTCGAAAAAAGGACCAAAATCATCAACTTCTTCTGAATTCCAATTCAATACTAATGATAAAAAGGAGCTGCTTAAAATTGCCAGAAATACAATTGTTCAATATGTCTCTGAAAAGAAGAAGCCTGTTATTGATGCAAATGAAATGCCGGAAAACCTTAAGTTGCACGCAGGAGCATTTGTTACATTGAAAAAAAACGATGATTTGCGGGGTTGTATTGGGCGATTTTCTTCCGAAGAGCCATTGTACCAGCTTGTTCAGGAGATGGCAATTGCATCAGCTACAGAGGATACAAGATTTCTGCCAGTAAAGTCTCAAGAGATTGATCATCTGGAAATCGAGATCTCAGTATTATCTTCAATGAAAAAAATCACCTCTCCGAATGAGATTATTTTAGGGAAACATGGGATCTATATCAAAAAAGGATATTCTTCAGGAACATTTTTACCACAGGTAGCTACAGAGACTGGTTGGAGTAAAGAAGAATTTCTAGGTCACTGTTCCCGCGACAAGGCTGGTATCGGATGGGATGGCTGGAAAACTGCTGAACTTTATGTTTACGAAGCCACTGTCTTTTCGGAGAAGGAGATCAACGGCCACAAAGATCAATGAAATCACAATATTCGCAACGTGAGTTGTCTTCAGTTTGTTGAAAAGGAACATACGGATCGAAAATCGACTCCAGAATTTCAATTAACACCTTTTCAAAGGTAAGAATGTCTTCTCCCGTGATATTCCCTTTGCCTTTATTTTGCTCCTTTTCAGGAAGAATGACCTGCATGAATCCTTCATTTATTTTTCGTAAAGAAATAATCCCTGTCATTATTCTTCCCTGGTCCTCCCTGAAATTATGGTTAAACAAGTAAACGTAAGTCAACAGCTGCAAGATCTTGCTGAACTCCGGATCGCTCTGAAGAAGCTGCCAGTCTTCCAGAACAAGGTCCTTTGCGGAAACTTTCCCACTCTTGTAATCGATGATCTGCCAATCCTCTCCTACCCTGTTTATCCTGTCAATAAATCCTTTCAGCTTGATATTCAGAGATCCGTTTTGATTGGGTATTTCTATCTTTCGTTCGATATATTGTTCAAGATTGTAGAGGATCAAATCTAATCCCTGTGTTGCCAGGATTTCCATGTTCTTCAATTCATAATAAAGATATCTGCGGACCATTATTTTTCCAACTTTTACCAGCAGGTGATTTTTCCCAAAGCTAACATCAAAGCCCTGGTATTTTTTCCGAAACGCCTGGTCAACTGCTGCTTCATGATTTTTGATCATGCTCTCCAAAGCCACTTTCTCAAGCTTACTGTTTTTGTATGGCGCAAACAAGATTTCGAGTGCTTTATGCACTGCCAACCCCAAAATTTGTGCATCGATCGTATCCTTGATCTCTCTGGGTTCTTCCAATCCGAGTAAATCCTTGAAATAGAATTTAAGCGAACACTGGACCCAATTATTCAGCGCTGTTGGAGAAATGCCTGAAACAGCTTTATTCATCAATTTATCATAAACATCACCAGTCTTAGGGATCTGAATTATCGGTTGCATTTCCCCAATCGGTGGAGTTGTGACCAGAATATCTTCCTCAATTTTTATAGAAGGATTATATGTTGTCAGTTCGTGCAGGATCTGTTTGATAAATCTGCTTTTCTCACCTCCGCCCAATTCATCGGCTTCCGTATTGTAAAGTAGATGTATCGTGGAAGCTCGCTGCAGGAGCCGGTAAAAATGATAAGCAAAAATTGAATACTTAGTTTTGTAGGTAGGAAGTTGGAAATGTCGTCGGATATCGAATGGAATAAATGATTGGGTGGTTTTCCCGGCGGGAAGAAGATCCTCATTCGCTGAAAGAAGGATAAGTTTATCAAAATCAAGTGTCCTTGTTTCAAGCATTCCCATTATCTGGATTCCTTTCAGGGGTTCTCCGTAGAATGGCAAGGAAGTAAACCCGGCAATTTGCTTAAATAGATTGTATAGGGTTTGAATGTTCTTTATGGAGTTATATTTTTCGGAAAGTGCGGAGAGCTTGAAAATAATCTTTGAAAAAGCAAAAAGAAACTCCAGTTCCAGCTGACCTGTACGGGTTTCTGTACCTTTTTTTTGCCTGATTAATCCATCATGCAAGCTGCCAATAAATTGCTTAAGATTTCTAAGTGCTTCATTTATATTGTTCCATGGCTCGAATAACGGGTCGATGAAACTAAGGTTCTGGGAAAATAGTCCGGCGGAGGACTGGTACAGCTCCTTTTTTCCCAGGAAGACCATGTTTCCGTTTTTTATTGAATGAATGAGGTCTTCCAGAGAAAAAGGGCTTCCTACCGTTAATGTCCTGGCTATTCCTGACATATAAGGATGCTGAAGAATTTTGAGGACATCCCTGAAATAAAAGTTCCCCGTGTTAGTTCTTGCAGATAATGAGAACCGTTGAATGTTGACATGCATCCTGAAAATGGTATCCAGCAAATCAAATAAAGGAGTCTGCCTGAGGGGAAGTCCCATCGTGATATTCAACTCGTTTACGTTTTCCGGAAGAGAATTAAGTAATGGAACCAGCAATTGCTCATCCATCATAACAACTGCAGTGTTCTCAGCCTGCGTACCATCAGAGTCGATTTCGCTAAGCAACTCGCCGCAAAATTTCGTTTGTCCGACATGGAGAGGAACCCCGGTTATTCTGATTGTTTTTGAGGAATTCTTAAAATCTTCACCCATCCACTGAAAAGGAATATTTTTCCATTTCTTTCTCCAATTCCTTAAAAAATAACCTGCTTCCTGTTTGTCGTCTTCCAAATAGTAAGCATCTGCATCCCATAAAATCTCACCTTTACCAGATTCGACAAGGGCATCAATAAGAATTTCCTCTGATTTGGTCATTGCATTAAATCCGGCAAAGACCACCTTTTTCCATTCCAGATCTGCCACCAATGATGGTATCATTTCGGAAGTTTTTCTGAACAGCAATCCCGGATAAGCCTGTCCAGATGCCAATAGCCGGGAAGTAAGAAGTTCGTGATAATGATTTAATGAATTAAAGAAATGGAGGTATTGCTTTTCGAAATCCGTCAGCGGAGTATTCTCCAGGTTCCATAATGTCAGTGCTTTGGCTTCATTGAGAAATGCAAACAGTTCAGCGGAATTGACGAGATAACTATCGATCTCGTTAAAATCGCCGATGAGTTGCTGGCCCCAGTGGATAAACTCGTCAAATTCCTGGGCTTTTTCACCTTCGAGGATTTTATGCACTTCATAGAGTTCAAACAATACTTCCGTTGGATCACAAACTTTCAGGTGTGAAAGTCTGATCATAAAATCTTCGATGGAAAAAACAAATGGTGCCCAAATGCTCTTTTTTATAAGGTCTGCGATGTATTTTTTCAGGTAAAGGCCGGCTCTGCGATTGGGAAGAACAATGCATATATCAGAAATTGCATCACCGTATTGGCGATACAGATACTCAGCCGTTTTTATGAGAAATTTTGGCATTACCAATCAGCAGATAAAGTGTGGTTTATTGTTCATTTATCATTCCTCATTCAGGTCATGAACCGATTTTCCAATGTCTTTCCACTTTGAATCATTGTCTTCATAACAAATAATTTTCCTGGTTTTTGCAAGTCGCAGGTAAAGCTGAGTAAGGGAAAATTTTCCCTCTTCAGCCATCAATGAAAAAATCCGTGAATCCAGAATTTGAATACCGCTGAATGCAAGCTTGCGAATATCGCCCGAAGCTTCCCTGGCTACGATCATCTCTCCTGTTTTAGTGTTTGTCCATCCAACCAACTGACCGGCATGATCAAAGAGAAAATACCGCAAAGTTTCCCTGTTTCTCACAGCTAATGTGGCAATAGCTGAATTCAAACAGTGGTAATCCAGCATTTTTCTGAAGTCAAGATCAGAGATGATATCGACATTACGGACAATGAATGGATGGTTGCCATGAAAAAAATCTGAGACATTTTTCAGGCCTCCGCCTGTATCAAGCAATTGGCCGGATTCATCGGAAACAGAAATGCGGAGACCGAAATTTTCATTTTTTTTAAGAAAGTCGATAATCTGACCAGCAAAATGGTGAACGTTGATGATTATTTCTTTCACACCTGCATTTGCAAGATGCGTAATTGCTCTTTCAAGTAAAGTCCGGCCATTGATTTCCAATAGGGCTTTAGGTTTGGTATCTGTCAATGGTTTTAGCCTGGTACCTAAACCTGCGGCAAGAATCATTGCTTTGACGGAATGGTTTTGAGACGTATCTTTCATGGATTACACGGGGAAATTCTTTGATTCTAAATGAATAAGCTCAACAGTGACAGAAAATTTTGACCGGATATGCCGTGCCAGTGCTTCTGCACAAAATACCGAGCGATGCTGTCCTCCGGTACATCCAAATGAAACAACCAGGCTGGAAAAATTTCGTTCAATATACTTTTTAACACTCTGATCCACAATTGCAAAGGCATGATTCAGGAATTCATCCACCGATGGTTCTTTCTGAAGAAATTCGATCACCGGCTGATCTTTGCCCGTATATAGTTTATATTCGTCAAATTTACCAGGATTAGGCAATGCCCGGCAATCAAAGGTGAATCCCCCACCATTGCCTTTATTATCTTTCGGGATGCCGTTTTTGTATGAAAAGCTAAAGACTGAAACTCCCAAGGAGTTTTCCTTTGCCTGATAATGGCGAAAATCAGGATTAGCGATGATTTGCTCCAGCACTGAAGTTAGCATTGGAACGTTAGGAGGAAGCCGGTGATGAACTAAAAGATATTCCAGATTAAGGACAGCAAAAGGAATACTCTGGAGAAAATGAGGTTTGTTTTCATAGTATCCACGAAATCCATACGCACCCATTGCCTGAAGAATGCGGATAAGAACAAATCCATCATACAATTGAATGAATTGATCACGGTCAACCTTGATATACTTGTTCAATTCGTTAAGATAGTACAAAAGCAACTCTTGTCGTATGGATTCAGGAATCGCAGCTTTTGCATCATACAGTAAAGAGGCAATATCATATTGCAAAGGTCCCTTGCGGCCGCCCTGGTAGTCGATGAACCATGGTTCTGATCCCACAAGCATAATATTCCTGGATTGAAAATCCCGGTACATGAAATATTCACGTTCTGCCGTGAGCAGAAAATCCGTAAGCGTCGCAAAATCATCTTCCAGTTTTTGCTCATCAAAAGGGATCTTCGCCAGTTTGAGAAAATAATATTTGAAATAGTTCAGGTCCCACATCATTGACTGACGATCGAAAGCCGGTCTCGGATAACATTTTGAATAATCCAGTTCTTTTCCCGCTTCAATCTGAAACCGGGGAAGCCAGTTGATAACCTTGTGATACAATGACTTAATTTCTTCAGGGAAATCCACCTGATTTGTAAGAATCTCTGAAAGAAATCCAAAAAGTGTTTGGTCACCCAGGTCTGAAAGAAGGTAAACCGGGTCTTTCTCACTGATGGCAAGTATTTCAGGGACAGGTAATCCGAGTTTGAGGCAATGATTTGTAAAAGAATAAAAAGCTTCATTTTCTTTCCTGTCATCATTGAAGACGCCAATAACAGGAATCCCGGATGTTTCGATCCGATAGTATCTCCTTTCAGATCCTGAGCTTGGCAGCAGGCAGATTCCGAGTGCGTCAATGGAAGCATAGTGATGATAAAGATCCAGTAAAATAATTTCTTCCTTATTCATTTTCTCCATTTAGTTAACTTCTGTGAGTTGAACTTCTGGTTCAAGATGAAGCAAATATTTTTCGATTTTTTCATACCCCATTTCCATCATCAGCTTTCCGTAATGGTTTAGTTGATTTTTTTGCTGTTCATTAGGTTTCCCTGTTTTGAAATCCATGATTATTGCTTTCTTATCATCCAGAATTATCCTGTCTGGTCTATACACATCGCCCTTTTGATCCAGTATCTCTGCTTCGTTTTTCACCCTGAGACCTGTTTTAAAGAAAGGCCGGATTCGGGGGTCAGATAGCAATGCAACAATTTTCGCTTCGATAACTTTACGCTGTTCTTCATCTATTATACCTGTATTGGTATAATCATCCAGTACTGCCTGTTCCTCTCCTGCAAAATTGATCCGGGAAAGAACATCGTGGATCAGATTGCCCCAGAGCCTGTTTCTCTCAGGATTTTCTATATCCCAGGATGAAGGAGCCAGGGTGCGAATGAATACCTTACCATGCCAATCTGAAGAGATGAACTTTTTCATTTCCCTTGTTGGTAAAACATCCTCTCTTTTATGCTTTGCGAATAAGGTTTTATTGCCAAACTCGTAAGTCCTTACCTCATCAGACCATTTCCCCTGATTTTTCAGGAAAAAGCAAAAGAATGCAGGAACAGAATTCACAGAAACTGATTTTACAGGCGGTGATGGTGACAGAATATATAGCCTTTCTTCAGGACGTGTGAGAGAAACGTACAAAAGGTTCACATTGTCGAGGAATGTTTTACTCTTTTCTTCTTCCAACCGGTCAGCAAATTCAGTATTCTCTACCAGGTTACCGATTTCCAGCATCGCTGCCGGGAGGTTTTCAGGATCACTCTGCGGAAGATCAACCCATAAATAGTTTTTTGTCAACCTGGTTTTTTCCGGCATGAAAGGAATGATTACGACAGGAAATTGTAATCCTTTGGCCTTATGCATTGTCATGATATGCACGGCATTTAATCCATCCGGAAGAATGATGGAAAGCAACATCTTATGTTTATCCCACCAGTCAATGAAATCAACGACACCTGAAGCATATTTTCGGGTAAATTTCAACACATGATCCAGGAAAAATTGCAAATAGGGATTTGCCGGAGAATTAAGAGAAAATTTCCTGAGCAATTCCTCAAAAAGGTCATATACAGGGAGAATGCTCAGGGATCCGGGGTTCAGATCAATATTGTTCTCCCTGAGCATCTGAAAAAAGATTTTGCTGATTGGTGTTGATGAATTTATTCTTCCGATCAGTTCATGCAATCCATTTGCCTTCAGTTTCCCAGCCTGATAAAGGTAAGTGATAAGTTCTGCGCATATGATTTGGTTGGATGATTCATGAAGAAACCGAATAAACGTAACGAGGAAAGCTACTTCAGAAGAGCTGCTGAGCAGCAAAGATTCGGAAGAGACTACTTCAATTTTGTTGGCTACAAGAAATTGTGCCAATTTGCTGGCATCAGCATTCCTCCTGCAGAGGATGGCAATATCCTGCTTGCGGAAATGATCATGATCAAGCTCCTGCACGATGTCAAGAATCCGGGAATAGAGTTGCTCCTTGTATTTTTTCCCTTCCTTTTCTGTCCTCAGAAATCCAATGCTTACATATCCGCCTTCTGCCCCATCCCTTGATTTCTGATCATGATCTGCATACACTGCAAGTGTTTCCTTCCCCAATAAGGTCTTCAGATCTGAAAATAAGGCATTGTTGAACCCGACGATCGCTGTTTTTGACCGGAAATTGGTGTTGAGGTTTTCCTGCACATAATGATCTGAGAGAACCTTTTCGCGGCCTGCAAGAACAGGGTTTGCTTCGCTTCCCGGAACCGAAGGAAGGGAGACAAACTGATTTACATCGCCATTGCGCCAACGATAAATTGCCTGTTTACCATCACCAACAACGAGATTAAAGTAACCGGCCGACAAAGAATTCTCGACTAACGGAAGCAAATTATGCCATTGAAGTACAGAAGTATCCTGAAATTCATCGATCAGCAAGTGTTGGAACTTTTCTCCCAGCCGTTCGTAAATGAAGGGAACCGGTTCATTCAAAATAAAGCTGGAAATACGTTTGTTGAATTCTGAGATGTGGACGATATTGTTTTGTTTTTTAAAACTGTCAAGCAGTCGTCCAATTTCATTGAGGACAGCCATCGGGAAAATCGTTTTGGAAATTGCCTGAAATAAATAATACGTCAGCTTTCCGTTTTCATATGTTTGTTCAATCTGCAGAAAATATTTCGTAAGATCCTCCTTGATTTCCAGTATTTTGTCTCGTTCTTGTACAGTAGCTTTCCCGCTGGCCCATTTATCTTCATCTACAGGTTTCCTGGCATTTGCACCGGGTACAATATCCTTGAAATTACCCTGTGACAGTTTTTCAAAATACCGGCTGATCCCCGATGATCCATTAAAAAACGCAGCATGGGCAAGTTCCCTTGACCTGACCAGATCTGTCGCCTGCTTAGCTAATGCTTGAATGCTCTTCTCGAATTTATGGATTCTTTGCCGTATCGAAGTTGCGATGATCTTAAAATCATTGATGGTAAGATCCTTCAGCTTCTCAAGGTTTTGACTGCCTTCTTCATCAAGCAGTACCTTTGCAAAATCGATAAAAATCCGATCAATGTTCCAATCCTGTTCATCTTCCATTCGGGTTTCAAGAAACTGGACCAGCAGTTCAGTCAGTCCTGGATCTTCTCCCACTTTATCGATCAGCAGATCGACAGCAGTTGACAGCAGCTCAACACTGTCGAGCTCAACGTTAAAATTTATCGGTAATCCAAAATCATGGGCAAATGTGCGGATAATCCGATGCGAAAAACTGTCGATCGTACCAATAGAGAAATCAGAATAATCATGCAGAATTGACTTTAATACTGCGCCGGCTTGGGTGGAAATTTCAGGTTCGGATGATTTCAACTCCTTAACAAGACTCAACATCAGCATATCAGAAGCAGGCTTTCGGCGTTGCTTTTGAGGTAGTGCAAGTTCGTGTAAGTTTTCAAGCACTCTTTCCCTCATCTCATTGGCCGCTTTATTGGTAAATGTGATAGCAAGAATGTGACGGAAATTATCTGGCTCTGGAAGGATCAGTTTCAGGTATTCCTTTACCAGAGTGAACGTTTTGCCGGAACCAGCAGAAGATTTATAAACGGTAAAGGGCATTGGTGCGGAGTATAATAATAATTTCAGTGCAGATAGAAATCGAATTGAGTGTTTTATTGTTTTTTCTTAACTTTTTTCTCCTTCCGGAACAGGTCTCCCCACCGTTCAAAATCACGTTGATAGGAAATTCCGATCCCCTGCGTATATGGTGCGTTGTTATCAAGAGTATTATTTACATTGGTCCTGTTGAACATTCTTGCACGCCATCTTCGATTATCTGTAAGAATGTATTGAAGATTTATATCTCCCACTATGGTACTGGCGTTTTGTGCAGCAGAATTAGGGTTCATTGAATTCACCCCGAACAGACCATCAATCAACAAACGATCATTGAACAACTGGGTGGAGAAACCCATGTCGATCTCCTGTCCCGGCGATGTGGAGGAACGCTGGTAGTTTACATTGATAGCAACATTTTTTGAAACCTTTGAAAGCATGCTATTGAATGCATTTGTGAGCAGTGAAATTGAAGTAGATCCGACATTAAGATTTGAAGTTCCGGCTCCCTGAGGGGAATTGAATTGATTTAATACAAGAATATTGAACATCTGATCATTCATGACTGCCGTATTGGTGGTATCAATGGCTCCATAGACAAACGTTTTTGTTTCTTCATCTACATTAGGCATGTTAAGACTGAATGCAATTTCAGGATTGGCCAGCTTCCCATGAAGCCGGATAACACATTCCACAGGTACGCGAAGGTTCTTCTTGTCAGCGTCAGTTGTAAGGCCACCAAGTGAAACCCGCGTTCGGTAGACGGCACTGAGCGCGATTGTCGCATCAACAGGATCGCCGGCCCATGTGATACGGCTTCCATCGCTGATAGAGAAAACCAATCGCATCAAACTCTTAAATTGAAAAAGGAATGTTCCTTTATGAATAGTATACGCTCCTGTCATTGAAAAACTGCTTGTTGGCGTCATTGCCATTGTGATGTCACCTTGACCATTGGCTTTGATATTCCCCAGGTCATCTGGGAAAAAGACTTCAAGCTCTGCCAACGGATTAACAAGTAACGCAAGATTCAACGAAAAGCCTTTAGTTTGCTCTTTGAGTTTCTTGGAAGATGTAATAAGGGCTTCTTTTTTAGGAGTTTCAAAAATGATAAAATCATTATCACTGACATCGGCAGTCAAGCTGATCGGAATGATAACATGTGTTCCTCCTGCGTTACTTGCTTTTACATCGACTGTTATATTATCAGTCGGGCCGTAAATCCTTACATTTCCGGTTCCGCGCGCTTTGCCATAAAAGAGGTTATTCTGGGCAAAAGTATTATTGAAGGCCGAGAAATCAGTTAGCTCCACATTTAAATCTATTGCAAGATCTGAAAAATAATTGTGTGTCAGCTTCCCTGTGACATACGCGATATTGCCGAGGGAATCGTAAATCGCCACATGATTGAAACTAAAAGCATTGGAGTCGATGGTCATAACATCTGCCATCGAATAAGAAACATTCAGGTAATTGATCTTAAATTCAGTCCGTGCCATGTTCAGCTTCCCTTTCAATAAAGGCCGGTCAAGTCTTCCGGTGATCTTTACATCTCCCGAAACGAAACCATATACACCTGACATAAAACTTGAAACAAAAGGAGCTACCATTTTAAGATTCAAACTTTTCAGCTTCAGGTCGAAATCAAGACGAGGGTATTCACCGCCAATGTAACAGCTTCCCTTGAGCAGGAAGGGGATGTTTACTCCGGCATTCCCGGTATAAATGATTTCTGCTTTCGCATCAAACCGTTTTTCCCGCGAGTCGTATAATAAATCAAAGTTCGCATCGCCCAGCAGTTCCTTGTTGAATTTGAGCTTATCGATTCGCAAGTCAGAAAGCAGAATCGGAGAAGAATATACATTATTCAATTTAACATTTCCAGTCAGGATCCCATCGACATTTAAATTTGGGTCGGAGAGGAAATAATCAAAGTCGGAAATGTCGAGGTTGGAAAAATTAACACTCAAGGTATCCAAAGAATTTTTGGAGATACGCCCATCCAATTTTAATTCCTGATTACCTGAACGAAACCCAAGGTTATGTATTAAGATGGATGAAGTATCGATAGCGACAAAATTATCCTTGGAAACGCTCCAGTATTTCTTATCCAACCGCACATTGAATGTATTCATCTTTATTTCAATTGCGGGACTTTTCGTAAAACTGAGGAATCCGCCCATTTCACTCGATGCCACCTGGTCAACCCATGAAAAATGATAAAAAATGCTGTCCTGGCGAATATCAGATACAAGTTGCAGTGAATCAATTCTGATATCCAGGGAATCTTTTTTATCTGCCTTCTTCAGGATAAATTGCTCACATCCTGTATTTATATTAAGGTTTTTTTGACGACTTGTGGCTTTGATGAACCAGTTGGAAAAATGTGTGCCATAGACTGAAAGATCTTGTGAATGACCATCCAGAAAGATCATTTCTTTTGTCTCATCATAAAACCCCTGAAAGATCGTGTTGGGAGCAACTCTCAGAAAAGGAACAAAAATCTTAGCCAGGGCATCGGTGTTTTTAAACGCAACTTTAAAATTCATCAATTGATCAGTCGGAGGATGATGGCTGATTAATGAGTCATTCCGCCGAAAGGAGGCCAGGTAATTTGAAATGAAAATATCGAGTGAAGGGATCATCTCGCGAAAATTAAAATGACCTGTAACATCAGCATCAACAATGTCGGAAATCAGGTGATACGACTTTTTATTCTGGTGGTTTTTGGAAGTCAGAAGCGACAGATGATTGATTGTTGCTGTGTCCTTACCTTCCAGATATCTTGTATCATCAATATTGATTATTCCTTCGATATTATCAATGTCATTCCCGATGAAATTTACTTTGACACGCGATGTAAGATCAATTATTGAGTCACGTGTAAGCAGGTGAAGTGCAAATAGTTGAGCATGTCTGACATTGGAGGTAAAATTAAAGACCGGTAAAGAATCGCTAAAATCAATCAGCCCGTTAAAATCTAATTGAAGGTTTGGATCATTGATTTCCAAAAGGCCTGAAAAATTTTTATCAATCAAGGAACCTTTAATATCAATATCCTGATAGTTATACCGGTTAACTTCCACTGAATCAACATGAACATTCATAGAAATATCTGTGGTATTGAAATCAAAACCTTTTCCATTGATATCAGCCCTGAATGTTATGTTACCCAGGGTTTCTCCGGATTTAAACAGTTGCCCCAGATGCAGGTTGGCCACATCTGCCTGACCGATGTAAGAAAGATCGCGAACACCTTTTTTCTTTCGTAAAGACAGGTCGGTGGTTAGCTCCCCGATGTTTGTTTGCAATTTTGCGTTGGCAACGAAATCGTTATAAAAACCTGTAAAATTTCCGCTAAGGTTATATTTTCCGGCATTCCGAAGCAGCAATGGCAGTTTGAGGTTTTCAGCGTCAGCAGGAAGCTTAAAGGATTCGATATCTGAAATGGTAGTATAGAAGGATCTTATCTTCAGGTCGACAAATGTTTCTTCTACATTTGGCAGGCCATTGGCGCTGATATTTCCCCAGAAACGGGTATTGGTGCCATAAGCGATACGAAAGTTCTTGGCTTTGAAATTACTAACTGTACCTCTGATATCGCCGGCGATCCTGAACCGGTCTTTCATGGAAAGTAATTCAGGAGCAAAGAAACCAACATCCTGCAGGTCAAAATATGATGGATTAATTTCTGCATGAATCGCTACTTTGGTCAGAAAATCCGAGAACCCAACCCAACCTTTGTAGAGGAATTCAAAATCAAGATCCAGATCAGAGTGATCTGTAATTAATTTTAGTTGATGTGCTTTCAGGAATCCCGGGCCGACTTGAAATTCCCCGCTCATGCTGCGAAGTGCAAAGCCAGAACGTTCCATTGCAGAAAGATGCTTAATTTTAGCATGAAGCGTATCTCCATCAGGGTAAAAATCTTTAATTAATAAATTGATATGAGCTACATCAATATTTGCAAAATCAATGCCTTTAAGAGTTTTAGATTGATTTTCATCCTGAAAATGAAGATGTGTATCCCTTATTTCAATGGATGAAACAAAGAGTTTCCAGGGTTTTCCGGGAGTAGTATCTGCTTTGGGGGTTTTCTCTTTGGAGCTAAAATAATTGATGAGAAATTGAAGGTTAGAGAGGGAATCGCCCTTCGAAGTCACGAGTTGAAACTTACCTTGATCAATCAGCAATTTTTTAATTCTAAGAATTTTTTTGAAGAGTTTAAATTGTTCCGGGATGACAAACAAGCGGTGTGCTGCAAACATATCCTGATGCATCTTATCTTTAACCAGGATATCTTCAATAGCAAGTCCATTGACCAATGAAATATCAAAACCGCTGATTCGAATCTCAGTTTTTAGTTCTTGCGACAGGTAATCTGCTGCAATTTTTGCCGTCAACGTCTGAATTTCAGAGTTTCGAAAAACAAGGTAAATGCTGATGATCAATGATAGAACCACCACCAGGAAATAAATCAGTATTTTCGCAAATCTTTTTATGGTACTTTTGGCTTTTTGTTTATTGACCACTAAATACAACCATCTGATATGGTTTACATCCTGGGTATTGAATCTTCATGTGATGATACGGCTGCCGCTGTGACTAAGGATGATTTAATTCTTTCGAATGTAACTGCCAATCAGGAAGTCCACAAAAGTTTTGGTGGGGTTGTTCCTGAACTGGCATCCCGTGCTCATCAGCAGAATATCGTACCGGTGATTCAAGCTGCAATACAGAGAGCAAATATAAGTAAAAATCAACTTTCAGCGATTGCTTTTACGAGAGGTCCGGGGTTGCTGGGGTCTTTGTTGGTCGGGATATCTTTTGCAAAAGCTTTTGCACTTGGTCTCAGAATTCCGATCATTGAAACAGATCATCTGCAAGCGCACATCCTTGTTCATTTCCTCCGTGATGGGTCAACCATGAAATCGCCACCTTCATTTCCATTTCTGTGCCTTACGGTTTCGGGCGGGCATACGCAGATCGTCCTGGTAAAAGATTATTTCGAAATGCGAGTTATTGGTCAGACCATCGACGATGCCGCAGGTGAGGCTTTCGACAAATCAGCCAAGATCATGGGGCTCCCCTATCCCGGTGGTCCAATGATCGATCGTTATGCAAAGGATGGAAACCCGGCCGCATTCCGTTTTTCTAAACCCAACATCCCGGGTCTTGACTTTAGTTTCAGTGGCCTGAAGACTTCTATTCTATATTTCCTGCGCGACAGGTTGAAAGAAGATCCTGATTTTATGGAGAAAAACAAGGCGGATCTCTGTGCTTCAATTCAGTATACCATAGTCAACATCCTGATTCAAAAGATCAAAATGGCTTCCCAACAGACAGGGATCAAGGAAATTGCCATTGCCGGAGGAGTTTCAGCAAATACCGGCTTGCGCACCGCCCTTGAGAACATGCAGGAAACCGGAAGCTGGAATGTGTTCATTCCGAAACTGGAATACGCTACCGACAATGCAGCAATGATCGCAATTACAGGTTACCTGAAATTTCTGAAAAAGGATTTTACTGATCATTCCGCAACGCCGTATGCAAGGAGCGGAATGTAAAGAAGGCAATAGTGACTTTACACTTTATAGTTCACACCTGTCACTTTTGCCTGTAATCTTATATCTTAATCCAAAACAGTTTAATTATTGCCTACTTCTTATTGCCTTGAACCACCTCAAAGCGTTCTTCATCAGTAATTCCAAGAACTTTACCTGCATGATCATAGTGAAGGTAATCTTGCATCTCTTCGCCCTTGGGCAAATGAAAAGCCACGTATTGGTTCATGAAGTAATCGAAAAGATAATTTGCATGTTTGCGCCCTGCGAATCTCGCAAGATCATAAATGTCGCCGACATTCAGCGAATCGATTTTGTATTTATACAAAACATCCGAGGAAAAGCCACTCAGCATAAACCGGCCTTCAAAGCTATCGGATGCTGTAAATTTTGAATGCAGGACTGTCTTTACCGGTTTTGGTGAATTCATTTTGCTTATCTCAAACCAGGAAGAAGCATCCACAGCATCGAGTTCAAACCTTTTATAAAAAGTGGAGTCACCGAATTCTGCTGAATCTTCCAAAGGAAGCCTGTATTCATCCAGTTGAACCTGGGCCATGGTTAAAAGATAAGATTGAGGCTGATTTTTCAGGAATGTGTCGATGGATTCTTCAACAAATACGTTAAAGCCCAGGCTGCGCAATTCATCAATAAAGGCATTGACGTATTTTTCAAGATATATGGAATCGTCAATATATTGAAGAAACTTGCTGCTGTTATAAAGGGCTGAATCCTGGCGGGAATTCGAAAGGGAATCAAACCCGGGAATCAGTTCCCCTTTGTGGTTGTATTTATAAAGCCCATCGGGGGAAAACAGCTGGATGCTTATCGGAGGAGGGTTAGTTATAAACGACTGCGCCAGTTTCCGCTCCATGGAACAGGAAGAAAGAATGGTCAGGAATAAAATTCCTGAACAGATTAAGAGCCGGTTAATAAAATTGCGAATCAAACAGACAATTTCAAGTATGAGTAAAAACTGAAATTTTTGTTTTTTATTATTCCTTCCTGAGCAGTTTCTCACCGAAAGCTTTTCCGTAGTTCACGCATTTCTCAAGGATTTCTTTATGTGGCGTGAATCTGACCGTCAAACCCTCATCAAATAGTTTCAACTTGAGGTTTGTAAAATTGGTGTTGATGATCTTCACTCCTTCTCCGCTCCATCCGAAAGAGCCGAATGCTGCAGCAAGTTTTCCTTTATCCCGGATGGGATTGATGAGCGCAAACAGTTGAAAAACGGGCAGGAGGATATTCTGATTGAATGTCGGACAACCTACGATTATTGACTCTGAATGAATCAGCTTCTTTTCGATGGTGGCGAGATCGGTCTTCTCAATATCACATAAATCCACTTCGATATCTCCGGCAAGACGAATTCCTTCGGCGATTTTATGCGCTATAATCCCGGTATTCCCATAAGCAGAAACATATGCAAGAAAAACCGTATTGATAGCCGGTTCCTGTAAAGTTTCCAATGCATATGCTTCCGAAAGATCCACGTACTTTTTCCAGTTCTTGCGGAGAACTGCTCCATGGCCTGTACAGATTGCATCAATCTGAAGTAGCCGAATCTTTTCAACGGCTTTGATCATAAACTTACTGAACGGCTTCATGATCACATCGAAATAGTACCTGAAAGCTTGATCAAAATCATTTGCATCGTCATCAAAAACACCCTCATGGCAATAATGTTCACCAAAAACGTCACAAGTAAACAGTAACCGGTCTTCCTGAAGATATGTCAGGATGGAATCCGGCCAATGAAGGTTGGGAGCACTGATAAACTGCAAAGTCTTGTTTCCAAGATCCAGTGTGTCGCAGTCTTTCACCAAGATGTGGGGAAATTCAAATCCAAGCAGATCTGACAAATAACGGTATCCCGAGCCTGAACAGACGACAATTGCTTTCGGGGCAAGTTGCAGAATGTTTGCCAGACAACCTGAATGATCAGGTTCGGTATGGTTCAGAACGATATAATCTATTTCGGATGGATCCATTACCCTTTTAAGTTTTTCCAGGTAAGTGTTCCAGAATTGAACCTTCACGGTTTCAATGATGGTTTTTTTCTCCGCATTGATGAAATATGAGTTGTATGTAGTTCCATGGCGAGTCTCCATCACAATATCAAAAGTGATAATATCCGGATCCAGCACCCCGATCCAGCTCACATCTTCAGAAACCTTAAGAATTTTGTTGTCAGCCATTTTTATCTTCAATAAAAAGTATCTTCTTAAAAAGATTTGTCTGTGTCTTTCGAAGTTAACTTAACCACAGTAGGCACGAAGGACACATTAGTATATTCTTTTGTGAACTGCAATGACTATTGTGGTGAAAAAACATTAATTAAAAATTTCATATGGATGAAGACTTCTAAATTATAACCACTCAGAAAAGAAACCGAATGATTCAAATCATAAATCAGTTAAAGTGGTAACTCCATCTGAATAGCATCGCCTTCATCTCCAGATTTTTGCTCCTGATTTTTGGTAATCTTAATGTTTCGTTTTTCAGGTTTAGTCTGGTCATCGTTTCCGGTATCCAGCTCATTTTCATTGTCAATCAGCTCAACCTTGATAGGTTTGATTTGATTTGTAACAGATTGCCCTTCAATATTTTTCTCCTTTTGCAGAGGTATTTCAGTGATTTCAACCTGAATGGGTTGCATGAGGCCAATCTTCTTTATTGCGTACGATGTCAGCCTTTTTCCTTTCGCTTTCACACCTTTTACGCCAATAAAATCATTCACGAGGATATCCTCTTTATCAGCACCCCTGGCTTTCTGCTTCATATCAAAATAAATCTCCAGATGTGGATAGAGGTCATCAGTTAACAGGATCAATTTATTCTTTTCCTCTTCACCAATAAAGTCGATTTTCCTTTCAGTTGGTTCGACCATGAACCGTTTAATAAAATAAATCCCGGTTTTGCCTTCTTCGTAAACAACTGTGTAGATCTTTTCCGGATCATATTTCTCGATGCGTATCATATCTTCGTCAAAATGGGTGCTCAGATCAAAAGAAGTAAGACGAAAACAGCCAGATTGCATCATGGTCAGAATGCGGTCTGTTCCCAAAAATTCGCCCAGGATAATTCCTCTTTCATCCGTATTCAATCGTTTTACAGTATCATCGTACCACATCGATCTTGATCCAAGTGTAGAAATCCCCTCTTGTCTTTGTTCGATTTTCCTGATTCCGTATTTTGTCAGGATATTACCTATTGCACCACGACCTTTAATGGCTACTGTAGTGAAATCGAAATCGAAGGATAATTTTTTCAGTCTTGGTTTTGGTCTCAGTTCGACGCGGATAATCTCTGCTTCACCATTTGGATTAGCCGTAAAATAAAGAACTTTCGAATCGGGTGTTCCTTTGGTAATGGTGTATTCCTTATCCCGGGTGACACCGATCACATGGAACCGTTTTACCATGATCTTTCCGTTCTTTCCATCGCGGTAAATCATGTTATAGACCGTTCGTTCATCATTTTTCTGGAATACCGCAATGTGAATGATATCCTGTCCCACGAAAACTTTGTCCGCCACTTTTGTAATGATGCATGTACCGTTTTGTCTGAAAACGATGAGTTCATCAATATCTGAACAATCGCACACAAATTCATCCTTTTTCAGTGATGTACCTGCGAATCCCTCCTCGCGGTTGACATACAATTTCTCATTTGCAGCTGCTACCTTTACGGCTTCGATCGTATCAAAGCTGCGTATCTCAGATTTCCTTTCCCTGTTTTTCCCATATTTCTTCCTTATCTGCCGGAAGTATTCAATGGCAAAGTCGATCAAATGATCTAAGTGGTTCTGCACTTCATCCATTTCGTTACGGATGTTACGGATCATTTCATCTGCCTTGTCTGAATTAAATTTCGAGATACGTTCGATAGGAATCTTGCGCAGATGATGAAGGTCATCGTCATTGATCGGCCGAATCAGCAATTTCAGGAAAGGTTTGAAACCTGTAATGATCGCTTTGTCAATCTCTTCTCCAGTCTTGCATTTCTTGATACCTTCATAAATTTCTTTCTCAATGAAAACTTTTTCAAGAGAAGAAAAATGAAGTTGTTCATTGAGTTCCTCGAGACGAATTCCAAGTTCCTTTTTCAGTAATTCCAAGGTTTTTGCGGTTGAAATCTTCAGAATATCACTGACTCCCATGAAACTTGGCTTACTATTTTCAATCACGCAGGAATTGGGAGAAATAGCTACCTCGCAATCGGTGAATGCAAATAGTGCATCCATTGTAGTATCAGGAGAAACACCCGGTGCCAGATGTATCATTACTTCGACATTCTGTGAAGTATTATCATCGATCTTACGGATTTTTATCTTGCCTTTGTCGTTGGCAGCAAGAATTGAATCAATGATGGAACTTGTTGTGGTACCAAACGGAATCTCGTTAATGACCAATGTTTTTTTATCAATTTGCTGAATTTTGGCTCTGAGCCTTATTTTGCCACCACGGATCCCATCGTTATATTTTGAAATATCTACATATCCGCCTGTCAGGAAATCCGGAAAGATCTCAAATGGTTTTCCCTGGAGAATATTGATTGATGCATCGATGAGTTCATTGAAATTGTGTGACAGTATCTTGGAGGCCAGCCCAACAGCGATACCTTCGCCGCCCTGTGCCAGCAACAGAGGAAATTTTGCAGGCAAAGCTACAGGTTCCTTATTCCTTCCGTCATAAGAAGCTTTCCATTTGGTTGTTTTCGCGTTGAATAAGACTTCCAGTGCAAATTTTGATAACCGGGCTTCGATGTACCTTGGTGCTGCCGCACTATCGCCTGTAAGCACATTGCCCCAGTTACCCTGCGTGTCGATGAGCAGATCTTTTTGCCCTAATTGTACCAAGGCATCCCCGATTGAAGCATCACCGTGGGGATGGTATTTCATAGTGTGTCCGATGATATTGGCAACTTTGTTGTACCGGCCATCATCAAGTTCTTTCATTGAGTGCAGGATCCTGCGTTGAACGGGTTTCAGGCCATCCGCCACTTCGGGAACGGCTCTTTCCAGTATTACATATGAAGCATAATCCAGGAACCAGGATTGGTACATATCCGAGAGATGGATCGTACCTTTCAGTTCGCCCGATTCAAGTTCCGGGTGATCCCCGTTGCCGTTTACTTCATCAACATCCATTTCCTTAGCGTCTTTGCACCTTAGCAGTTAAAATTTACTTCACTAATTTCGATATCGCTCTGAACTGTTCACTGCCCGAATAGCGAAGAAGTTCAAACAGCAACGACTCACAGGTGGTAACAATGGCCCCCTCTTGTCGCATTCTTTCGATGGCGAATTTTTTATCATTCAGGTTCCTTGAAGAGACACAATCCTCTACCACAACCGGCTGGTATCCATTTCGTTTCAGATCAAGAACAGTTTGCAAAACACATACATGACTCTCGATACCAGCAATAATGATGTTTTCCTTTCCCGAGATGGCGATTCCCTCCAGTATGCGGGGTTCATCGCAGCAGCTGAAAGACATTTTCTCAACCCGGGTCTGGTGCTGCAGGTGCTGGGCTATCGAGTCGATCGTGGGGCCAAGGCCTTTAACGTACTGTTCTGTGACAAAGATCGGAACACCCAAGGCCTTTAATCCCTGGATCAGCATGGTAATATTCTTTGTAAGCTTTTCATTCTCGGCAATAAAAGGGAAAAGCCGCTCCTGTATATCGATGACAATTGCGGCACAGCGTTCTTTAAGGATTCTCATATTGGACTGGATTTTGGAACAAATTTTCTGTTTTATTCTACGTTTGGGTTTTTATAACTGGTAACTTTCGTTCTTTGATTATGATTGCATTCAGGCCACGCGGTTCTCGTCATCAGGTTCTATGAGTTTTGTGGGCTGAAGCTATTCTTTCTTTTTCCGTCGCAAATTTAGGATTTATAAAAATAAACAAGGCTAATTCTTTCTTAGAAGTGTTAAAATTGAAATGAATTTCACAGCAAAGTCCCCACCTTTAAGGAATTAGTAACATCAATACAGACAAGTTAAAAATTTATCCAGAATTCTTAGATTTAATAATGTACCGAAGTTACACGAAGAAACGCAAGATTTAGCAAAGGGTATCTCATATTTAAAGTTTTCAGACAAAAGATTGGCATTTCTTATCAATTTCAATGTACCAGTGTTTAAACAAGGAATCCATTGTAATGTGAATAATTATTAGCGCCTTATGAAAGAAGGATTTACCATCGTTTCATGTAGAGATTTGGACAAGAATTTTATCATCGGGAAAGACTGAAGGATATCAGAACGGTTCACTGAGTTTCCAACCATTTCGACAGAAACAGATCGTAAACCTGATATTTCTCCTGGTCGAAGAAGATCATCTCCTTATTGAGCAGGGCGGACAGCGAAGTATTCACTGCACTTGCTGCACCCAATTTATGGGTAGTAGTAAAGATGGATGTATAGGGTTTTCCCACACCATTCTCTTTCGCAATCGCCCTGAGTAACCTGTATTGTGATTCCGTGAGCAGATTCCTGTAATTATAAAAAAGAGTTTCATTTTCTTTCAGAATAGATTGCAATATATCACGAAGGTGATCAGAAGTTATCATTTCTGAATCATTCCCATAAATCATATTACAGACATACTGAATGTAGTACGTGTGATTCCTGCACCATTCAATGATAAATTCGATATCCTTCATATTAATCTTTCTGCCGGATTGAATGAATTTAGCCTGAATAAAGTTTTTGTACTTCTCTTTTTGAATTGGATTTAACGAAAGTAGCTGAGTGCTTTGATAAAATGGTCTGTTTTGATTGAAAAACATTGCCTCTAATATATGTTTTCTGCTTCCGGAAAAAAGGAAAGATGCATTGTTGGCAAACTGAATCTGGCTTCTTAAAAGCGCTTCAACATTTTTTTCAGGATAAGCGGATATCTGCTGAAACTCATCGAATGCTATAACTACTTATTTTTTCTCCGTGTTAATATATTCGAAAATCTTTTCGATTGTTGCAATTGTTTGCCGGTCATTATTGATCTGAAATCCAACTGTCGGCAAACCTGTCATGGGATCAAAGGATATTTCTGGATGCAAAGATGAAAAAGCCGTGGTTACTTTTTTCATGGCTTTTTCGACTGGTGAATCAAGATTCGACAATAATGATTTCCCAAATGCATTTACAAATTCTTTCAAATTTGTAGTGGGCATCAGGTCTATATAAAAGAGTGAAAATTCCTTCTTTTTTGCCAGGTGATGAAATACATGCTGAATCAATGCTGTTTTGCCCATTCTGCGAAGGGATACCATAGTTAAATTACGCTGATTTTCAGCGCATTGATGATTGTTGCTGTCTCTTCTTCCCGGTCACAAAAATGATCAATGCCGGCATATCCCGAAATGACAAATGGATTTTTGGTTGTCATAATTTACGTTTTTTGCGTAACGCGATTTACGTAATTATTTTATACTCAGAAATAATTTCTTAGTTTTTGACTTTCTTTCGCTTCTTACGAGCCTGATGCTGGGAATTATCTGGAAAATTGTTATTCAGAATACCTGAACTCCTCCACCAGTAGCAAAAAATTTTCTTCTTGCACTGTTTTTGTGAGGGCACGTATTTCTTTGAAGAGATTCTGCAGACCTTCATCCCGTACATTGCAACAGATTATCCGCAAATAAATCTGATGCACTCTTTACTGGGTCTCCTTTTTTGAACTGTCCAATCGTAGATTTCATTATGGCTCAAATTTTAAGATTGAGTCCATTCCGAAAAGTATCATTTTTTTGCTAAAGCTACTTGTAACAACCATTTTTTCGCCATGAGCTCATAATCCAGAATTCAGATACCCCGTTGCTTGTTGCGGGGAAGATCATTTATTTCACGAAGTTAAACGAAGGTATCATGAAGTTACACGAAGAAAAGCAATCATTGACTTCGTGGATCTTCTTGCCTGCTTTGTACCTTCGTGTGAAAAAAGTCATTGGTGTGTTATATAGTAGTCTTTCAGATAAGAACTCAAATTCCCGCAGAAAAGGCTGTTATTGTTTCAACAGAGAGAACTTTATTAGTTATCTGATTTGATGTTGCAGAAAATTAGCATCAGCAGAGGACTGAGTGGCAAAAGCCTTTTTCGTTACAGCAAATCAAATAACGAAATAGCTTGCTTCCAGCACTTCAAAAAAGATAGTTCCAGAATAACCCAGGATTCTTTGTTAAAAAATTATATTTTGCTAATTTTGCAACCCAAAACAGGGCCCCGTAGCTCAGTTGGATAGAGCAACAGCCTTCTAAGCTGTGGGTCGTGGGTTCGAATCCCGCCGGGGTCACAAAAGGCCGATTGACAATCAGGCCGATATCACGAAAACCAGCGAAAATGCTGGTTTTTTTTATCTCCCCTTTACAACCATTTACAGTCGGTTAATAACTTTTTAAAGTAAAGTTGCCTAATATTGTGCCTAACGCTATCTTTGTTAGGCAACTTTTTAAATCATCCTTTATGGCATCTATAAAATTCTATAAGCACAAAGAAACCAATAATAAAACATTGATTCTCATTACATTCACTTTTAATCATGAAAGGCTGAGACTGTCAACAGGATTATCTGTTCCCGCCAAAGCCTGGGATAAGGATGAACAAAAAGCCAAACCATTGAAGGAATTTGCCGAAATTAACAAGCGTTTAAGGGAGATTACAAATTTCCTTCTTGATAAATATGACGAGTTATTCCCCTCAGAATCAATATTTACAAAGGATGAAGTAAAAAATAAATCGAAAGAATTGAAAGAGTCTTATCAGGTATTCTCTGGCAGGAAAGAATTAAAAGTCCCCGTTCAAGCCACCCTTCTATCATTCATTGCAATATTCCAGGATCGATATAAAAACAAATTAAATCCTGATCATTTAACTCATTATAATGGGCTAAAGAAACATCTTGAAGATTTCCAAACGAAAAAAAAATTCATTGTAACCTTCGAAACTATTGGCAAAGACTTCTATATCAAGTTCACAGACTATTTAAAGGAAATCGGGTTAAAGCCAAATACCATTGGCTCCCATATTAAGAGATTAAAACGTTTAATGAATGAAGCTTTTGAAGATAAACTTACAAAAAACCTTGACCATCAAAAGCGAGATTTCAAGGTAATCAAAGAAGACGTGGATACTGTTTATCTGACAGAAAATGAAATCAAAGTATTATACGAAATGCCACTCGAAATCCCCTCCAAAAGAAAAATCCGTGATATTTTTGTACTTATGTGCTATACCGGACTTCGCCAT
>CAIWTA010000295.1 GCA_903915465.1 uncultured Bacteroidales bacterium
ATATGGAGTACTTGACTTCATAATCCAGTGTGGCAATTTTTTGGCACCGGCGTTTCAACGATCGGTTGACAAACTTTTTCCGGGGATCCTGATTATCGGAATAGGCCTTCCGGATGAACCAAAACCATTTTCTTGGCCGGTAAAATACCGCAACCATTTCATCGAGGTCTTTATGCTCCTTGGTTTTTGAAAAAGAATCGAGCAGGGAATTGGCCATTGTGAATTCTCCAAAGGTGCAGTTCATCATGGCATCCGCAGGACCAAAGTATTTTCTTCTGCCGGTTCGTAAGGCAGGGAGAAGATTTTTAGTCAGGGAGACCTCTTTGAATAGGAAATCGAGGCTTTCGCAAAGGAAATAAACATCTGCATGGTCAATGCTCTTCATTATTTTCTGTCGGACCGTAAGGAATTTTAAAAACACCCTAATCTTAAAATCCATCATGGTAAGTTGTCCCTGAAACAGGCGGCTGACAAACAAAACCTGTTTTTTTGTCAGTTCATTCCAATCGGAAGGCATGAAATATGTTTTACCATCTATTTCAACCTGGTTCATGGCAGAAATTTCCTTTTGAGATAGAAACGGATCAGTTTTATTGCAACCAGAACGACAATGATCGCCCAGGCAATTCCTCCAGACCAAATCAGGAAGTTCTGAAAACCGGTGACTTTATACACCGGCTTTTCAATTGTCTTTGATTCAATCCTGGATTCCCGGATGTGAGTTTCTTTCCAGGAAAAATAGATCGAACTGCTGTCGATCTTTGCGCCGGTGGTCAGAACATTATTCTGAACAGAAAAGAAAGGAACGACACGCTTTCCCGGTTTTATGGATAGAATCTCCTTCACAACCACTTTCCCATCCTGGCATTCCAATAGCGCTTTGATCAATCCGCTGTCTGCGGGTAACGGGATCAGGGAATCTTTAACGGAAGTTACAGTATCGTGCTGGATGAAGACAGTTGACCTTTCTGCAGACGGATATCTTTCAGCACATCTTTTTTCAGAAATACAGCCGGACATTAAAGCGGCCAGAAGCAGGATCAAAAAACCCGGTTTTATCATGCTATGAATTTGAAATTGTTCAAGCGGTTCATCCATCCGTTGAAGAATTTGATCTGGTCCGGATGATTTTTCACCAGTTCTTCAATAAAGACTTTCCTAGCCTGAAAAATGGCACCATGTAGTCCGCGCTGGTTGACGTTGTTGACGGCAAACAGAGTAGCGGTTCCTACGATCCCGTCATCAGGAACCTTCAGCATCCGCTGCGGAATGACAATGCCCCATTTTCCGCTACCCCAAACCCAGTCAACCAGTATCTCTGCGATGCTTTGATTGGTGATCTGGTCTGCTTTCCACCGGTTCCAGTAATTCAGCTTCAAGACTTTTACCGCATCTTCTTTGGAAAGCAGCTTGATATCTTCAGCGTCAATGTCGCCGTCACCGTCTTTGTCATAACCCAGCATTCTCCAGGTAGCAAGGGTGACACCCATATTTGTAGCACCTCCCTTGTCTTTGGGATCATTGACAAACCCGCCTTCATACCGAAGGATCTTCGGGGCAAACAATTCTACCTTTGCCATGTTACTTTTTAAAGGATGGGTCTTTGACAAAGATTAATGCAAAGCAAACTGGGGCGAATACTACGTATTCACTCAATGTTGCCTTGCCGATTCCGACCAGCGCTAAGCCACCGGCCAGCATTAAGATGCCTGTAACAGTGGTTTTCCAATTCTTAAAAATTCTCTCTTTCATATTTTGCTATTTAGATAATTGACCTTCAACTTTAGAGATTCTCTCACCATGATCGCCCAGAGTGGCTTTCATTTCATCAATTCCGGTATCATGGCGGCACAGGTGTTCGCCAATTTCTTTATGCTTTTCGGTACAGTAGGTTTCCCTGCATTGCATCTGGACGATAAGTTTATCGACAGATTTTTTCAGGGCAATCACACTCATGTAAAATTGGTAAAGGAAAAACCCGATAACCGGAATCGCAATTATTTTGATGATGTCAAAGACATCCTGGAGGATAAAATCAAGTGGCTTCATGCAAGGAAAAATGAGTTATCGGATTTATTTATGAATTCGTTGCGGGTTTCTGCTATCACTTTTCCGGCATACCGGGTCGAATGAAAATAGGCAGGGTAAACATCTTCACTGGCGGTTTCATCGAGATACTTCTGCAGTGCCCTCAATTCGGATTCACCGTCTCTCTGATTGGCCTCTGCCATGATGGCGATACGGTCTTTGTTGGAAGCCTGCTTTGAAGATACGTTGGCGAAGGTATTGCCGGCAGTATCGAAAATGCCCCAGTCGAGAATGTC
>CAIWTA010000296.1 GCA_903915465.1 uncultured Bacteroidales bacterium
GGTTAGATTTTGAACCGGAAAATGCTGCTTTGTGAATTTCCGCTTTAGTATTTGAAATGCAGTTGAATAATGTAGTTTTTCCTGAACTGGCAAGTCCGATGATCCCACAACGTAATGGCATAGGCTAATTTTTAAGGCTGCAAAGGTACAAAAATGGGATAATATTCTTGATAGTCTTTTATAGTGTATGATCAAGTATTGTTCATTTTACCGGCTCTTTGAATAACACTTTGTCTTTTTAACATTTCTCGCGGATAACGCAGATTAATTCGCTGATTGACGCAGATTAAAGTTTATTTACAATCCGGATGATTGATTTATCAAGAGAAACAGTGTTGAAGTTTATCAATAATCCTAATTTTTTATCCAATAATTTTAAATATGTCAACAATTGTTTAAAGTGAATATCCATTAAAGTATCAACCGATTTTATTTCAATGATCACTTTATCTTCAATCAACAAATCAAGTCTGTATCCGACTGAAAAGTCTATATCCTGATATTGCATAGTTAGTGGCAATGCTAACAAGCACCTCGTTCCAACTTTAGTGGTTGACAAATTGATTACAATTCTAACAGATTTTACTTACAATTTGAGTATCTTTGAACTCAATAAATATGACAGATAATAAATGAGCAACATAGTATCAGACACGGCAATAAAAAGACGACAGTATTGGGTTGAAGAAATCCGAAAACTTAGCGGACACTTTGGCAACGACACGGAAAAATTAGAAAAAGAGTTAGAAGCTGAAGTTAATAAAAACGGCATTTCTTCACTTATAGACCATTTAAGACTTTGTGGCAACATTCCAGAAAGCTATGGACACGACACAAGCGAAGAAAAATTATATTCAAAATACACTGACTGTTTACTTTCATTGTCTTACACAGCTTTAGGACTTAAAAGTTTGGTACTAAAAGAAAGAGCAGATGCAGCAGACGTTGAAGCATTTGCGAAAGATTACAGTTTTGTAGCAGACGCTAAAGCATTTAGATTAAGTCGAACTGCAAAAAATCAAAAAGATTTCAAAGTGCAAGCAATGCACGGATGGAAACGTGGCAAACATTATGCAATGGTTGTTTGCCCAATATATCAACTTCCAACTTCTTCAAGCCAAATATACCAACAAGCTACAACGCAAAACGTATGTGTTTTTACATATTCACATCTTGCATTGCTTCTTTCCTATTCTGAAGTTGACGGACATGCAAAAGCTCAACAGCTTTTAAAGAAAATATTTGAGACGGTTAAAGCACTAAATCCTTCTAAAAATGCTACCGATTATTGGTTAGCTATCAACAAAATAATGCTAACCTTTTCAAAGAAAGCAGAACAACTTTGGGAAATTGAAAAAGGTGTTGCAACGGAGAGTATTACCATTGCAAAAGAAGAAGCACTAACTTTTTTGGCGAAAGAAAGAGAAAAAATCATGAGAATGGGTCATAAAGAAGCATTGAAAGAACTAATAAAAGTTCACAAAATTGAAAGCAAAATTAAAACTATCAATGCAATTTCTGACAACGGGCTTTTCACAATAAAATAATAAAAATGAGTATAGATAAATATATTAACCAAATCATTGAAGGCAACTGTGTTGATGTAATGAAAAAGTTCGATGATGAAGTTATCGATTTAACAATTACTTCGCCACCTTACGACAATTTGAGAAATTACAAAGGTTTTGATTTCCCATTTGAAGACATAGCCAAAGAATTATTTAGAATTACCAAACAAGGCGGAGTAGTTGTTTGGGTGGTGAACGATGCAACAATTGAAGGAAGCGAAACAGGAACAAGCTTTAACCAAGCTCTCTATTTCAAAAAAATTGGTTTTAACCTTCACGACACAATGATTTTTCGCAAGACTAATCCAATTCCTCAAATTTATCGCAAGCGTTACAATAATGAATTTGAATTTATGTTTGTTTTCAGCAAAGGGACTGTAAAGACGCATAATCCTTTAATGGTTGACTGTTTACACGCTGGCTTAGAGCTTAACGGAACGACATACAAAAACTTTTCAAAAAACGAACAGACAAGAGAAAAGATGGCTAAGCCTGTTAAAGACAAGAAAATTAAGGGTAACATTTGGGAATATGTAGTCGGCAAAAAACAAGAAGACCAAGAAGCCAAAGGACACCCAGCACCATTTCCTTGCGAGTTAGTTAGAGACCACATAAAATCGTGGACTAATCAGGGCGCCATTGTATTTGACCCAATGAATGGAAGCGGAACAACTGCAAGAGTAGCTTGTGAAATGGGAAGACAATATATTGGCATTGACATCAGCCACGAATATTGCGCCATAGCAAGACAAAGAGTTAAGCAAATAGAAGTTACACCGACATTATTTTTCGTAGAAGAACCACAAGAAAAATTTAACGCAAAAACCGAAGAAGCACAGCCACTAACAGCACCTAGCCCTAAGCCGGGTTTATTTGTCCGCCCGACAGGATAGTGTATATTTGAGCGGCAGAAGCACGCGGCAAATTCGGAGGTAGTCTCCCGGCCTAGGGCTAGCTGCGGCACGGTATCCCTACTTGTGATTTTACTTCCAGGTTTTGGGCTTTTAACTCATATTCCAAAGCAGCTTCATAAACGGATTCCAATAATCCCGGACCAAGGGAGTTATAAACCTTAAAAGCAGCACCCCGGATGATATACGAAAGTTGGTTTTCAGTCAGCATATCCTTAAATATTTGTGTTATGATCTGCGGAAATCTCTAAAAAATCTGCGAAGATCAGCGAGAACTTATGATCACGATCATTTGGCCGCCAATTTTCTCGCTGATTACCGCTGATAATATTGCAGATAAACGCAGATTAAAGTTTATTTACAATGCGAATCTTGCCTTTAATCCGGGAATTTGAAGAAGGTAATATCGAATCATTAAATTAAATTCATTGAAGACTTCTGAAAAATTTGTTGCTTCTTCTCTATCTGATTTGAAATTCAAGATTTTATTTTTATCTTTGCACCCCCGTTTTCATCCGGATTGAACCTATTGAAAAACAATCGATTGTTGGGTTTTCGGATAAATGGAGCAATTCACTTGAGTATTAACCCGGTCGGCGTTTAGACGTCACCACAAAGAAAAGCTTAAATGATACCAGAAGAATTAAATCTTAACCCGGATAAATTAACCGCTAACAGTGAACAGGAACAGACAGGTGATCTGTACGCTGAAGCTTCCAGCCAGAATGAACAGGAACAGACAGGTGATTCGAATGCTGAGGCTTCCATTCAGAATGAACTGGAACAATCAGGTGATTCGAATGCTGGAGTCCCCAGCCAGGATCTTGATGAAGGGCAAGATGTAAAAGAAGAAATAGAAGAAAAACCTGCAAAAAAACAGGTAAAAAGTGCACCTAAGTCAACCAACGAATCATTGAAGGATTTTGACTGGGATTCAATAGGGAAAAAACATGAACTCTATGACCCAAACGAAAAACTTCGCCTTGAGAAGGAGTACGACCGAACTCTCAGTTCTATCACAGAACATGAAGTGATAGATGGAAGTATTGTAGCCATGAACAACCGCGAAGTTGTCATCAACATTGGCTTCAAATCAGATGGTGTTCTTCCGCTAAATGAATTCCGTTACAATCCCGACTTAAAAGTAGGTGATACTGTTGAAGTGTACGTGGAAAACCAGGAAGATCCGAATGGTCAGCTTATCCTTTCCCACAAAAAGGCACGTATCCTGAAATCCTGGGAACGGATTAACAACGCATTCGAAAAACAGGAAATTATTAAAGGTTACGTTAAATCAAGAACAAAAGGTGGTTTAATCGTTGATATCTTCGGTATTGAAGCTTTCCTCCCGGGCTCTCAGATCGATGTGAAACCCATCCGCGACTATGATGTATTTGTTGATAAAGTCATGGAGTTTAAGGTGGTTAAGATTAATCATGAATATAAAAATGTAGTTGTTTCGCATAAGGCGCTGATCGAAGACGAACTTGAAGCTCAGAAAGCTGAGATTATAAAGAAACTTGAAAAAGGCCAGATCCTTGAAGGAACTGTTAAAAATATCACTTCTTACGGAGTATTTATCGACCTTGGCGGTGTTGACGGATTGATTCATATCACTGACCTGAGCTGGGGGCGTATCAACCATCCGGAAGAAATTGTAAAACTGGATCAGAAAATAAAAGTCGTTATTCTTGATTTCGATGAAAACAAGAAACGTATTGCTCTTGGATTGAAACAGCTTACCCCGCATCCATGGGATTCTCTTGATCCGAACCTGAAGATCGGCGATAAAGTGAAAGGTAAAGTTGTTGTTATTGCTGATTATGGCGCTTTCGTTGAGATTACAATCGGTGTTGAAGGTCTCATCCATGTTTCCGAAATGTCATGGTCGCAGCACCTGCGCACTGCCCAGGATTTCCTCAAAGTCGGTAACGAAGTTGAAGCAGTAATCCTGACGCTCGACCGCGAAGAGCGGAAGATGTCGATGGGTATCAAACAACTCATTCCGGATCCATGGACAAACATCAAGGAAAAATATCCGCTTAAATCAAGACATACTGCCACAGTTCGCAACTTCACAAACTTTGGAATTTTCGTTGAGATGGAAGAAGGAGTTGACGGGTTGATCCATATCTCCGACCTTTCCTGGTCAAAGAAGATCAAGCATCCCGCAGAATTCACTAAAATCGGTGAAAAAATCGATGTGATTGTACTTGATATCGATGTGGAAAACCGCAGACTCAGCTTAGGGCATAAGCAACTTGAAGAAAATCCTTGGGATGTATTTGAATCTGTATTCTCAGTTGGATCGGTTCATTCAGGAACAATTGTAAGCTTGAATGATAAAGGTGCAATTGTTGCTTTACCATATGGAGTTGAAGGATTTGCACCGTTGCGCCACCTGAATAAAGAAGATGGAAGTCATTCGAAAGAAGAAGATATCCTTGATTTCAAGGTGATCGAGTTTTCAAAAGAAAACAAGAAAATCATTCTTTCTCATTCGAAGGTACATCAGGACATTGCAAATGCTGAAAAAAGAGGAGATTCTGATGAAACCAAGAAATTAGCCAAAGAATCCAAAAAAGTTGTTAAGAAAGTAAAAGACAACCAGGAAAAGACAACGCTGGGTGATATTGAATCTCTCGCTAATCTGAAAGTAGAGATGAATAAAGCCGAAGAACTGGAAAGACACCAAAGAAAGGAAGCGCTGAAAGAAAAAGGACAGCCTTCAATATCTGAAGAACAAACTTCAATACCTGAAGAAGAAACTTCAATAGCTGAAGAACAACCTGCAGTACCTGAAGAAGAAACTTCAATAGCTGAAGAACAATCTGCAGTGACTGAAGAAGAAGCTTCAATACCTGAAGAACAACCTGCTGACGAAGAAATGCCATCCGAAAAACCTAAGGAAGAATAGTCTAAATGGCATTTTCTTTGACCATTCTGGGTAGCAATTCCGCTATTCCAATTTTAAATCGAAACCCAAGCGCTCATTTACTCACTGTGAATGAGCGCTTATTTTTGATTGATTGTGCTGAAGGTACGCAGCTTCAGCTCAGGAAATTTCATATTAAATTTCAGCGCATCAGCAGGATATTTATCACGCACCTGCATGGTGATCACTATTTCGGTGTCATAGGATTGCTCAACACATTTCATCTCCTGGGAAGAAAGGAACAACTGTATCTCTATGGCCCGCCTATGCTAAAAGAGATCATCGAGCTTCAGATGGAAACTTCAATGACAGTCCTGAACTATCCACTTATATTCCATCTGGTATCCTCAGATAAATATAATCTCATCCACGAAGACGACAATGTTACAGTTCACTCGTTTCCACTCGTTCATAGTGTTCCGACATGCGGTTTCATTTTTCATGAGAAGAAAAAGGAACCTCGTTCGTATGCTTATTGTTCAGATACTGCATATACAGAATCAATTATTCCATATATTGGCGGATGTGATTTATTGTATCATGAAACAACATTTATGCATGGAATGGCCGTAGTTGCGCAGGAGAAATTTCACTCAACTACCATTGAAGCTGCCGCAGTTGCGCTAAAAGCCAAGGTAAAAAAGCTGGTGATCGGCCATTTCTCAGCACGATATGAGGATCTGCAACCGCTTCTTGACGAAGCCAGAACCGTCTTCCAGGAAACATATCTTGCGGAAGACGGAGAAATTTTTCAAATTTGATTTTCCAATTTGGAATTGGATGCGAAGTTTACATCATATAAAAATAATATTATGAAGAAAATATTAAGTATTATGATCATCTCAGCAATGAGCCTTGGAACAGTTATGGGTCAGGAGCCGAACCCGTTTTTTACTGAATGGAACACTCCGTTTCAAACACCGCCATTCAATCAGATAAAGAATGAACACTATTTGCCTGCTTTCATGGAAGGAATGAAACAGCAGATAGAAGAGATCAATGCGCTGGTATCCAACCCTGCACCTCCCACATTTGAAAATACAATTCTTGCGTATGATACCAGCGGGGATCTCCTGGAAAAGACAGGACTTGTATTTTATGCATTAAATTCTGCCAATACAAGCGGGGAGATGCAGAATATCGCAAAAAAGATTTCGCCTTTGACCACTAAACACAACGATGATATAAACCTCAATCCGCTATTGTTTGCACGTGTAAAATCAGTCTATGAACAGAGGGAAAGGCTTACCCTGGATCCCGATCAAAAAAGGCTTGTGGAAGAGACTTATAAAGGATTTGTCAGGGGCGGTGCTAACCTGGATAGCACACAGAAGGCCAAACTGCGTGACCTGAACAAAAAAATAAACTTACTTCAATTGACTTTCGGGCAAAATTTGCTGTTTGAAACAAATGCTTTCCGGCTTATCATCGACAAAAAGGAGAATCTTGCAGGACTTCCTGAACAGTCAGTTGCAGTTGCTGCAGAATTTGCAAAAGGTGATTCGACAACTTTTGGGAAATGGACTTTTACGCTTCAAAACCCAAGTATTATCCCATTTCTCCAGTACTCAAGTGTGCGTCCATTAAGGGAAGCAATATTTAAAGCATACATCAATAGGGGAAATAATAATAATGATAAGGACAATAAAGCAATTGTGGCAAAATTGATTCTCTTCCGATTAGAGAAAGCTAAATTGATGGGATATCCGACATTTGCAGATTTTGTGTTGGATGACCGGATGGCCAAGAAACCTGAAAATGTTTACAAATTACTCGATCAGGTCTGGGCTCCGGCAATTGCAAAAGCTAAAGAAGAAACCGCCGGACTCCAGTCGATGATGTCGAAGAAGGATAAATCACTTACGCTGGAAGCCTGGGATTGGAGATTTTATAGCGAGAAGATTATGAAACAAAGATTTGGCCTGAATGAAGAAACTCTCAGACCTTATTTTTTACTGGATAATGTTAGAGATGGTGCTTTTTATGTTGCCAACAAGCTCTATGGCATCACTTTTACTGAGATTAAGGATGCACCCAAGTATTTTCCTGATATGACGCTCTGGGAATGCAAGGATGAAGATGGTTCGCTGCTCGGTGTGCTATATCTTGATTTTCATCCAAGGGCTTCCAAAAGGGGAGGCGCCTGGACTGGCAGTTACCGGCACCAATCGTACAAGAACGGCAAACGTGTAACTCCGATAATGTCGATTGTTTGCAATTTTTCAAGCCCGACTTCTGACAAACCATCCTTATTATCGCCTGATGAAACTGAAACATTTTTTCATGAGTTCGGGCATGCACTTGCCGGGTTGTTCAGGAATGTTACATATAACGGCCTTTCAAACGTTCCACGTGATTTTGTAGAACTTCCTTCACAGATAATGGAGCATTGGGTGTTTGAACCTGATGTTATGAAGGTATATGCTAAACATTACCAAACGGGAGAAGTCATTCCGAAAGAACTGATTGATAAAATCGTTTTGAGCAGGAATTATGGGCAAGGATTTAAAACGACAGAATATCTTGCGGCAGCTTACTTAGATATGAATTTTCATACGCTGAAGGAGGCAAGTAACCTGAATGTACTGAAGTTTGAACAGGAATCATTGGATAAAATCGGGTTGATACCTCAGATTTACCCTCGGTACCGGTCAACATATTTCCAGCACTCAATGACCGGTGGTTATACTGCCGGGTATTATGGTTACATCTGGGCTGAAGTGCTGGACGCCGATGCTTACCAGGCGTTTAAGGAGACCGGCGACATCTTTAACAAAACAGTTGCAACGAAATTCAGGAAAAGTATTCTTGAAAAGGCCGGTTCAAAAGAGGCCATGGATCTTTACATGGATTTCAGAGGTTCTCAACCGAAGATTGATGCCCTGTTAAAAAATCGGGGATTGAAATAACTCAATCTGGGGGTGACTAAAAAGTAAAAAAACAAAATGTCACGCAGAGTTTCGCAAAGTTTTA
>CAIWTA010000297.1 GCA_903915465.1 uncultured Bacteroidales bacterium
GTACCACTGAATGTTCATCTTTTTGAATGGGTGATCGAAAATCTATGCAAGAATGCAGTAGATGCTATGGAAGGAAACGGGAAAGTGATTATAGAAATTACCGAAACCGACAACCAGGTGATTCTCGATGTGAGCGATACCGGGAAAGGAATCCCGAAGTCGCGGTTTAAAACGATCTTTCATCCGGGCTTTACCAGCAAACAAAGAGGATGGGGACTGGGTCTCACACTCTCCCGCAGGATCATCCAGAATTACCATTCCGGGAAGATCTTTGTAAAATCCTCTACCCTGCTCAAGGGAACTACATTCCGCATTACCCTGAAGAAATAACCAGTCAATGGCCGGAATCTATATCCACATCCCTTTCTGCAAAAGGAAGTGCCATTATTGCAATTTTTACTCCATCGCTTCCCTAAAGAACTACAAGGAATTTATGGAAGGGATTATTGAGGAGATCTTTCTCCGGAAGAATTACCTTGAGGGCAAGGAGATTAATACGATTTACTTCGGAGGAGGAACACCTTCTTACTTAGAGATTTCAGACCTTAAAAAGATACTGGAAGAGATCCAAAAGTACTACCTCTTCAACCCCAATGCAGAGATCACACTGGAGGCAAACCCGGATGACCTTAATCCCAATATTCTCAGTGAATACAAGAAAGCCGGCATCAACAGGTTAAGCATCGGGGTTCAGTCTTTTCATGAAGACGATCTGCAATACCTCAACCGTATTCATTCTGCCATTCGTGCAGAAGCCTCAATTCATGAAGCCCTTGACGCTGGATTTGATAACCTCAGTATCGACCTGATCTACGGAATACCAAGTCTCTCTTCAGAAAAATGGGAGAAGAATCTTGAGCAGGCATTTTCAAATGGAATTCCGCATATTTCAGCCTATTCCCTGACGGTTGAGCCGAAAACAGCGTTGGACGTTTTGATCCATAAAAAAAGGCTGGCAGCCCCGGTAGAAGAACGCGGGATTGAGAATTTCCATATTCTGCTCCGGAAAATGAAGGAACATGGCTATGAGCATTACGAGATCTCGAATTTCTGTAAACCAGGACATTATTCCCGACATAACTGTCAGTATTGGAACGGCGAGCATTATTTGGGATTAGGGCCATCAGCGCATTCATACAACGGACATTCCCGACAGTGGAATGTGCGCAGCATCCTGGAGTACGCCGGCCAGATCCATCATGGTGGCAGGTTTTTCGAAATAGAGGAACTGTCGCCTGAACAGCATTACAACGAATTTATCATGGTGCATTTGCGAACGATCTGGGGATGTGATTTGAATAAGCTCCGCGAAAAGTTCGGAAATGAGCTTGCTGAAAGCTTTTCTGTACTTGCAAAGAAGCATCTTAGTAACGGGAAATTGGCTGAAAATGGTGGGATCTACACCCTCACGGATGAAGGGAAATTATTCGCTGACGGGATTGCCTCCGATTTGTTTTCAGATACTTAACCCCAGGACGTTGTGCGTCGTCTCCCTGTAAGATTACCGGGATAACCAATTCGTCAACATTTCGTCAGTCACAATAATCCGGTATATACTAACAACAACAACCTTGATCTGACAAGTATTCACTTTATGACTTCTTCAGGGAATCAACCCGTCTCACAAGCCCGGCTTTGTGCTCTTCCTCTGTGCTGTTGGGATCTTTCATCTCCACGAAAAGCTTGCAGGGAAGTTCCGGACAATCTCCGCAATCTTTGAAATATTTTGTATTGACAGAACAATCATAAAGAGGACAGACTTTACCTGGCATCATTTCCTTTGCCCAGAATGTTTGTCCTTTAACGAGATGACATCCGGTACATGTGACATTGAAAAATTCACAATCATCGCAGATTAATCCACAGGCTGAAAGAGTCATAGAGTTTGTTTTTAATTAATATGGTATTTTATCTGATTTTGTCACCCACTCACCAAAAAGAACGTTAGCCATCGGGTGATCGAGTTGTTTTGTGGGAATTGAACGGGTTGCGATTTCCATATTCAGCTCGTTATAAATATGGTTGTCTTTGAACCCTATTTCTTCCGCCTGATGTCTGGTTGAACAAAAATACAATGCTTGAATATTGGCCCAGTAAATAGCGGAAAGACACATAGGACAAGGTTCACATGTGGAATACAGAATTGCCCCTGAAAGATCAAAATTCTTTATATTCTGACAGGCTTTACGAATAGCGACAATTTCTGCATGTGCAGTGGGATCATTTTCTCCTAAAACAAGATTGCATCCTTTCCCGATAATTTTACCGTTTAGCACAACTACTGCGCCAAAGGGTCCTCCAAGGTTGTCCTTCAAACCTGCAAATGCTTCGTTGAATGCTTCATCAAGATATTTCTTATGATTCTCCATTGGTGCTATTTGAATTTTTATAAGCCTCTGATTATTGGTGTCATATCATTTTGGTAATCTTTCCAACCCTGTTTTCATCCTTCTTATGAATTCCTCCTTCCCAAGAATAGTTGCAATTTCCATCATTCCAGGACCAAGATTACAACCCACAATGATGAGCCGGAGTGGATTCATAAGCTGCCCCATTTTAATATTATGGGATGTGATGAATTCCTCAATTAGTCTATGTAAGGAATCATTATTCCAATCGGAGAGCAGCTTCACTTCTTCTGCAAAAGCTGAAATTGTTTTTGAAACTGCAGGATTCCATACTTTCTGAATTACCTGAGGATCATAAACTGATGGAGCCTCGAAAAAGAAACTGGATTGATTCCAGAGATCAGGAATCAGATTTGCTCTCTCGCGGATTAAGTTAATCACTTTCAGGAGATAATCCCGTAAAGGACTAATTCCATTATCTTTTAGAATTGGAATTAACAGATCTGCAAGTTCGTTGTCGGTTTTCTTTTGGAGATATTGGTGATTGAACCATTTTGCTTTCTCGGGATCAAATTTCGAACCATGTTTTCCCACTCTTTCCAGTGAAAATGTTTCGATGAGTTCCCCGATGGAGAAAATTTCCTGATCAGTTCCCGGATTCCATCCAAGAAATACCAGCATGTTAACGAATGCTTCTGGAAGATAGCCAGATTCCCTATATCCTGAAGAAGTTTCTTGTGTTCCGGGATCTGACCATTGCAAAGGGAAAACCGGAAATCCCAAACGATCTCCATCTCGCTTGCTTAGTTTCCCGTTTCCATCTGGTTTGAGTAACAATGGCAGATGGGCAAATTTGGGCATGGTATCTTCCCATCCTAAATAACGGTATAAAAGTACATGTAACGGGGCGGAAGGAAGCCATTCTTCACCGCGAATCACATGGGTTATTGCCATTGTATGATCATCCACAATATTTGCCAAATGATAAGTTGGCCAACCGTCGGATTTGAAAAGCACCTTATCATCAAGATTTGAAGAGTGAACCACTACTTCACCCCGGATCAGGTCATTAACCTTAATTTCTTCGTTCTCTGGTATTTTTATGCGGATTACGTAGGGTGCCCCGGAAATTTTAATATCCTTTAACTCTTCAGAAGACAGTGTCAGCGAATTCCTCATTCCCAAACGGGTCAAAGGTCCGTATTGAGCTTGCTGTGCATGCGCATGCTTCAGCCGTTCTCTCATCTGGTCAAGCTCTTCTTCACTATCAAAAGCATAATACGCATGGCCAGATTGTACAAGCTGCTCCGCATATTGTTTATAAATCGTTTTTCGCTCCGATTGCCGGTAAGGACCGTAAGGACCGCCTTTTACAACATCTTCATCAAAATGAATTCCACACCAGCTCAGGGATTCAAGAATATAATCTTCGGCACCTGGTACATATCGGTTTTGGTCGGTATCTTCGATACGAAGAATAATTTCCCCACCAAGCTTCTTTGCAAACAGGTAATTGTACAATGCAGTTCTGACACCACCAATATGTAAAGGCCCTGTTGGACTTGGGGCAAACCGAACCCGTATTCGTTGATTACTCATGGAAAGACTGTGATATTTGAATTTTTGGAAGAATGTAATCTAATGCCTTTTGAATTGTTTCCTCAATCGTTATCTCGTCGGTTTTTAGTACAAGATCGGGATGTTCCGGAGTTTCAAAAGGAGAGTCAATACCGGTAAATTCCTTGATCTCACCCCGGCGAGCTCTGGCATATAAGCCCTTTGTGTCTCTGGTTTCACAAACCGCCAGTGAAGAATTCATATAAACTTCAATAAAATCCGCAGTGCCAATAATCTTTCTTGCCATCGCGCGGATCTTATTGGTAGGACTTATGAAACAATTGATCGTTACAATACCGCAATGGATAAAAAGCTTGCTGATTTCCGCAATACGACGTATGTTTTCAGTACGGTCCTCAACGGAAAACTGCAGATTAGCATTGATCCCAGAACGAACAAGATCTCCGTCAAGAAGCTGCACCAGAAATCCTCTGTCGAACAACTCCTTCTCAAGCCCCAACGCAATAGTCGTTTTTCCCGACCCGGAAAGACCTGTCATCCAGATTACTTTAGCATGCTGCCTTAGCCGCTTCTCTTTTTCATCACGGCCGACAGGAAAAAGATCAGAAAATGTTAGATCCATGAGATTAACCCGATTGAATATACTTAACCGCACAAAATTAGCGTTATTTTCTTACGACGCAAACAACTGTTTGGCAGAATCATTGTATTGATTTTTCCAGATTATCTTCACGCGATTGGCCTTTCAATCATCGCCTGAATCACAAGTTTCAGAACAATTGGTTACCTTTGTGATTACAATATTGACAAAAGATTAATTGGTAAAAGTAAAAAGAGGGAAAGATGCCGGATAGTTATAACATCCTGATACATAAGTTGGATGAATTCATCCGAAAATATTACCGGAACCAGCTGCTTAGAGGAACAATCCTTTTCTTTGCTATCCTTTTTGTCTCTTTTTTGTTGATAACGGCATTGGAATATTTCGGTCATTTCATTCCTTTGGTCAGGACCCTTCTTTTCTATTTCTTTCTGCTTATCAATACAAGTGTGTTTGTTTTTTTTATTGTGGATCCTTTGCTAAAAATCAGGAAGATCGGCAAAATTATCTCCCACGAACAAGCCTCCCGGATTATTGGCAAATATTTCAGCGACATTCAGGACAAACTACTAAATACATTGCAACTCAGGAAATTAGTTGATTCCGGAGAAGCCGAAACTGAATTACTGAAAGCCGGAATCGAGCAGAAAATTGCAAGACTAAAACCAATTCCTTTCGTTTCTGCGATTGATTTATCCAAAAACAAAAAGTTTCTGAAATTCGTATTGCCTCCGCTATTTGTGATTCTTCTGCTGTTATTTATTGCCCCTTCTTTTGTAACTAAACCGTCCGAAAGGATTCTTCACCATACCAGGATTTACGAAGTAGAAGCGCCCTTCCGGCTGTTGATTTTGAACAAGAACCTTGAAGCATTTCAGCAAGACGATTTTTTACTTAAAGTTAAGGTTTCCGGAGAAAAGATTCCAGACGAAGTGATGCTTGAAAGTAACGGAACCTCGTTCAAAATGACAAAGGAAAGTAAATTGTTTTTTTCCTATACTTTTAAAGCACTTCAGCAATCGGTGAAGTTTCACCTGGTTGCAGGAAACATAAAATCTTTGGAATATGAATTACTTGTTTATCCAAAACCAACAATCTTGAATTTCCAGACAGAGCTAATGTTTCCAGCCTACATTATGCGGAAAACGGAAATTCTGGAAAATACCGGAGATCTTATTCTTCCGGAAGGAACAATTGTGAAATGGAATTTCTATACAAAAGATGCAGAAACAGTTTTGATGAACATAGACAGCATTGTCAGGAAATTAAGTAACAAGGGAGGAAACAGTTTTGTCTATTCCGGCACATTCTTTAAATCAGGTCATTATTCTATTAAAGCGATCAATGCATTTGTTGCAAAACCTGATTCTCTCTGCTATTCAATCACAGTAATACCAGACGCCAACCCGTCCATCAGTGTGGTAAAAACGCAAGATTCTACGCTAACGACAAGGCTCTATTTTCAAGGAATCATCAAAGATGATTATGGGTTCTCCAGGCTCATGTTTCATTATACTATTGTTCAAGGCGGGGATACTACGCAAAGAGAAGTAAAATCGGAAAATATCCCGATAAACAAATCCCTTAATCAGCAACAATTCTTTTATTCAACCGAGATCTCAAAGTACTTAATAAATTCGGGGGATGAGGTCGATTATTATTTTGAAGTATGCGACAACGATGGGTTACATGGGCCAAAATGTACCCGTTCCAGCTCATTCAAATTCAAAATGCCAACACTGGAGGAAATTGAAAATCAAACTGCTGTTCAGGAACAAAATATCACAAAAAATATTGAACAGACCATCCGGGATGCAAAAAAATTGCAGAAACAAATAGATGAACTCAACAAGAAGCTGGTTGATAAAAACATTTTTTCATGGCAAGATAAAAAGCAAATTCAAGATCTTCTGGAAAAACAAAAACAAATCAAAGAATCCCTAAGCAAGATACTACAAGAGAATGAACAGAAAAATACTTATGAAGAACAATTCAAAAACGCAGATCCTACTATCGTTGAAAAACAGCAGCAACTGAATGAATTATTCAACCAGATAATGGATGAAGACACCAAGAAAATGGTGGAAGAGATAAAAAAATTACTTGATAAGGTCGACAAAAACCAGGTGAACCAGATGCTGGAAAAGATGAAGCTGAGTAATAAAGACATAGAAAAACAACTCGACCGTAGCCTTGAACTTTTCAAACAGGTGGAATTTGAGAAAAAACTGTCGGAAATGATAGATAAACTCAATAAACTTGCCGAGAAGCAAGATCTGTTATCTGAAAAATCTAAGGATAAAGCCGAATCAACCGAAAACCTGAAAGAACAACAAAAAGGTGTGAATAAGGAGTTTGATGATGCCAAAAAGAACTTTGACGAACTGGAGAAGAAAAATAAAGAGCTGGAAGAGCCTAATAAATTACCAAATATTGAAAAAGATGAGGAAGAAATTAAAAAGGATCTCGAAGAGGCCATGGATGGTCTTAACCAAAATGACAGGAAAGGCTCTTCAAAATCACAGAAAAATGCCTCAAGCCAAATGAAATCACTTGCCAAAAAAATGCAGGACGCCAAAGACGATATGGAAAGTGAACAACTAACTGAAGATACTGAAAAACTCCGGCAGATCCTTGAAAACCTTATCCGGATATCTTTTGCCCAGGAAGATATAATGAACCAAACCAAATTAGTTAACAGGAACGACCCGAAATACTTAAAATTGATCCAAGATCAGAATGACCTGAAAGATGATCTTAAAATTGTAGAAGACTCACTGTACCAATTGGCTAAGAGACAAATAATGATAAAACCATTCATTATGCGGGAAATCTCTGCCATAAATCAAAATATTGGTGAAGGGGTGAAATATCTGAATGACAGAAATATAGCTGCAGCAGCAACAAAGCAACAATTTGTGATGACCTCCGTAAATAACCTTGCCCTGATGCTTTCCGAAGCTCAGAAGCAGATGCAAAACAATCTGAATATGTCCTGCAAAAACAAAGGAAAGTCTACATGCAGTAAACCTGGAGGTTCAGGACAATCTTCAATGAAATCAATGAGAAAACTGCAGGAACAGCTTAATAAACAAATGAAAAGCCTTAAAGATGGGCTACAACCGGGGAAAAAGGATGGCAATGGAAAATCGGGTCAGTCGGGACAAAAAGGAATGAACGAAAAACTCGCTCGTTTGGCTGCCGAACAGGAAGCGCTTCGGGGAGAAATGAAAAAATACCTGGATCAGTTGAATGAGCAGGGAATCAAGGATGGAGGAGGAATGAATGAAGCGATGAAACAAATGGAACAAACAGAAAAAGACCTTGTCAATAAAAGAATACTGCAGGAAACCGTTACCCGGCAGGAACAAATTTTAACACGCATGCTGGAATCCGAAAAAGCAGAGCTTCAAAGAGAGCAAGAAGAAAAAAGAAAGTCAACTGAATCAAAAAATCAAAAATTCAGTAACCCTTCTTCAAATTTTCAGTATAACAAACAAAAAACACAATCAGTTGAAATATTGAAATCCGTTCAACCAGCGTATAATTATTTTTACAAGAACAAAATCAATGGGTATTTTCTAAAATTTGAACGATGATATGAATAAACTTTACAAAGAGATAAACATACCTTCTACAATAAACCATCTTGGCAAGGTGGAAAACTTCGTTGAAGAAATATGTGATGCATATTACATAACTAATTCGTATTTCGGGAACATTCTTCTGTCGGTTGAGGAAGCAGCTAAAAACGCCATAATTCATGGAAATAAGCAGGACAAGCAAAAGATCGTCCGGATTTCCTTTCAACGCATTCTAAACGGCCTTTCCTTTACAATAACTGATCAGGGCGCTGGTTTTAATTACTGGGCTGTTCCAAATCCGATCGAACAAGAAGCGGATTTCAGAAACACAGGTACTGGAATCTTTTTAATTCGGGCACTTGCCGATAAGGTCTCTTATAATTTAAAGGGAAACCAGATTGAAATAGTGTTTTATATCTCCAGCATTAGCCAGGAGACTACACTGAACAGGATTAGTAAAATGAATCAATATTTCATGAAACAAAAATCAATGGTTTAGTTGACGGATAGTGAATTGCAGGGTTCAATTTTATTCTGAAGGAATTTCTTTTCAACTGAAAGAAAAGCCAAAGATTCGCAAATGGCTGAAAGGGGTAATACTAAACGAGGAAAGAAAGTTAGGAGCGATTAGTTTTATATTTTGTGGTGACGACTTCTTACTTAATTTGAATAAAACCTACCTAAAACACCAAACATATACGGACATTATAACATTTCCGTATGTTGAACAACCCAAAACCGTTTCCGGGGATATTTTTATCAGCATCAAAAGAGTCACTGAAAATGCCATAAAATTTGATCAATCCTTCGAGCAGGAATTGTCCAGGGTAATGGTTCACGGTGTTCTTCACCTGGTAGGATATAATGATAAGACCAAAACAGAGAAATTAGAAATGGTCGCAAAAGAAGATCATTATCTTTCTGTTATTTAATCTTTTTAAGGCCAATTCCCCGTAGCTTGCTGCGCATTTATTCTTTGAGAATGCAGGAATTCATTAAAATTTTTTATTACCAACATTGATACTGTGAAAAAACTCTACTTTTTAATTATTGCAATTGCCACATTTAATGTTGCAAACGCTGAAGGCTGGCAATGGTGTAATCCATTGCAGACAGGGAACTGTTTAAATTCGATATGCTTTACTAGTATGTCAACAGGTTATGTTGTTGGAGAGAAAGGTACAATAGAGAAAACGAACAATGGTGGGATCAGTTGGACTCAACAGACCTCAGAGACTAATACTGTTTTAAAATCCGTTTTTTTTACAAATGCCAATATAGGTTTTGCTATAGGGGGTGGCGGCACTATTTTAATGACTACAGATGGGGGAACAAATTGGGAGACTCAAAACAGCGTGACCACAAACATTCTAAATTCAGTGTTTTTCCCAACTCCAAATACAGGCTATATAGCAGGTGGGAATGGAACAATTCTTAAAACTACAAATGGAGGGACCATCTGGACAATTTTGAATTCTGGTAGTATTAAAAACTTATTTTCAGTTTACTTTTTGGATGCAACAACTGGATTTGTTGCTGGTGAAGGCGGAACTATTTTAAAGACTACAGATGGTGGGTTAACCTGGGCGATCCAAAATTCAATGACAACTTTAGATTTAAACAGTATTTATTTCACAGACAGTAATACCGGATATGCTGTTGGTGGGATAGGGGATATATTTGGCAGCAATGGAGTCATTGTTAAAACCACAAATGGTGGAACTGGTTGGGCAGTTAAATCGATCGGGACTATCCCAGCGCTGCTTTCGGTCTGTTTTGCCGATGCCAATCATGGATGTATAGCAGGCTGGTGGGGAGAAATTTTGGTAACAGTAAATGGTGGATTAAATTGGACTAAGGTTACATCAGTTGCTACCAACCATTTGTTAGATGTATTTTTTATCGATGCAGGTAATGGATATATTGTAGGTCGTACCGGGACGATTTTAAAAACGACAGATGGAGGAAGTTCTTGGTCAGAATTGGGTACAGTCACTCCAAATAATTTATTTTCTGTTTGTTTTCCTGATTCCAACACGGGTTATGCCGTCGGATACAACGGAACGATTATCAAAACGGTTGATGGAGGATCAAACTGGTCAAAACTCAATTCAGGGACTTCAATAGATTTACTTTCAGTTTCCTTTCCGGATGTTAATCTTGGATATGCTGTAGGTTATAATTTTTTAAATAATGATGCGATAATCTTAAAAACCACGGATGGTGGAACGACATGGGGTGTCATTAATACAGGAGTGTATCCAGCTTTGTGGATGGGAGTCTTTTTTACAACTTCTGACATAGGATATGTAATTGGTTACAACGGGACGATAATTAAAACAACAAATGGAGGGATAGATTGGACAACTTCATCTTCTGGCGTTTACAATGGTCTCCATTCTTGTTACTTTTTAGATTCTGATACAGGCTATGTCATTGGGTATTCTGGTGATATGCTAATAAAAACTATAGATGGTGGCGATACATGGACATCTCTAAATGTAAGTGCGTATAATTCTCATTTTCAATCTATTAACTTTACCACCCCACAGACCGGATATATTGTTGGTGATTGTGACAATAATGGGATGATCTCAAAAACCGTTGACGGAGGATTAAACTGGTCGACAATTCAGACACTTGGAATTACGGACTTTTTAAACACCGTCTCCTTCCCTGACCCAAATACGGGGTATGCTGCTGGCAATGGTGGTACAATAATGAAGACTTCTGATGGTGGAACAAACTGGGAAGTACAGCAGTCGCCAACAACACAAAGATTAAATAATATCTTTTTTGTTGATGCTAACAATGGTGTTGCAATAGGTGATAGTGGAACTATTCTTAGAACTACAAATGGTGGTGTAGTCGGAGTAAACAGCAACCCTTCTAAGTTTTTAAGCTCGTTGAAAATCTACCCCAACCCATCATCCGAACAAGTTACCATAGAAACATCAGCATTCGCAGCCCCAAACCAGCTATCCATAATGAACATAAACGGTCAGGCAATACTAATCCGCCAAATCACCGAACCCAAGACTCAGATAGACATCAGTTATCTGCCCAGCGGGGTATATTTAGTCAGGTTAATTGGGGACAGGAGGGTTCTGGTGGGGAAATTTGTGAAGAAATGATGCTTTCAATGAATATCAAACAGCATTAGCGGTGCGTTATAGTTGCCGCAATCCAAATCTGCGTCCTTACTGCGTTTTCGCTATGCCCCCGGAATGTTTGAATTTTCAGATGCTGCTTTATCCATTACCAGGTAACCTCCCACAGGAAGTGAAAAATAATCCAGCAGATTTCAACCCTGCATAACACCCATGCCTGATCGATAAGTTTAAGCGCAAAATCACGAACAATAAGCCAGTCACCACTTTCATTCGCCCTTGACAATGTAGATTTGTTAAACGGTCTGCCGATACCAAGATGATAAATTTTATCCTTCGGGCGTTTCTGTACAAAGGACGCCAAAACCAAATTCAAATCGTCGTCATCATACAAGCTCTGCAAATGAAGATGTATCAGGACTTTTAAAGAACTTCTGATAATTTATACACAACGCAAATGATAAAAATTGTTAATTTTAATATGCTGTTATTCCAAGGGATTAAAAATCGATTTATTTTTGGCGGAAATTTTGGTATTTAATTTCTGATTTAAGAGCTGCTTTTACAATACAATCAAATTATTACTCGCAAAGTTTAGCATACAAATAGGAATTACCGGGCCAAGCCGAAAACCCGAGCAAAGAGTAGGCAAAAATTAAATAAGAAAAAAGTTATGAGTTACATATTCAAAGGATCCTTATGCGGTTCCTTGTGCGCTGATTGCATCGAACCATTGGATGGTATGGAAGTAATGCTATACCTGCCATGGAAAGAAGAATTGGTTTTAACACACGTTGTTGCCAACACGAAAGAAACTTTTCACGTAGTAACAAAAGAAGAAGCTGCTGCAAGAAAAGGCAAACTTATCGCCACAACAAAAACAGATCAATTTGGTAGATTTGAATTTTCGTTGAATGAAAAAATGAGCAACACAGCATTTGACATTGATTTTATCTGTCCTACAGTACCCCATATTCCCCCAAGGGCACCCCGCAAAGATCCCATTCAGATTCACCTTACAACCCTTTATCCGCAATGGCGAATGAATGAAAGACAGGATTATTTTTATCAATGGGATTGTTGTATCGATTCCAGGTTGTGGTGCAATATACGCGGTAGATATTTCGATGCATGGGTGATCTGTGGCTACCTGCGTAATTGCGATGATGGCACACCCATTGCAAAGGCGAGTGTTACAGCCTGGGATGCGGATTTTATTACAGATGATAACCTGGGCACTGCAATAACTGATGACTGGGGCCACTTCAGGATCGATTATACATCCATCCAATTCAAACAAACTTTTCTTTCACCATGGATAAATGTAGAAACAGACCCGGGTTGGTTCTTCGCTTTTAATACTGGCCCCGATGTTTATTTTAAAGCAGTCTTGGGTGGAGTTACATTAGTAGATGAAAAGGCAGCAGACTGCCGCAAAAATGTCGGCTATTGCCTTTGCGTGGATTTATGTAGCAAAGTACCAGTACACGGAACCACTCAGACTTTTCCGAGTGCATGGACGGGGATAGGCCAGGCTTTTGATATTTCCACGGGTGTGAGCTCACGGGATTTTGATGCTGATGGCTATGCAGGTAGTGGGAAAAATGTACTTTGGTCAGCAATACGCCTCACCGGTCAGGCAGCATGCAGATCCGCAAGTGGGAATCCTATCGAATACCGGTTCTTGGTTAGCGGTGTCACAACTCCTAATGGTGGTGCACCTCCGGCATATGGAAACTTTACAAAAACAGTGGGAGTGACACCAAATTTATTTTATCCCAGTCTTGTGGCCAAACTTTACCAAATAGGATTTCCTTATATGGTAATCCCTGTAGATAGTGCCCAGTCAGATTTTGATGTTGATGGATGGTTTGATATAAATAAATCTATAGAGCGTGCTCTTATCACTTATGGTTTTGCAGTAAGTGATTTAGCTCAATTTCTGATCATTGATGAAGACACATTGATATCAATGGATACGCGTGTATTAACCACTGGTCAGTATATTCCTGTCCCGGCAATCGATGCAGGCACACCTTTTCCTGCTGGTAGTAAAATACCGATAGAAAAAATTGCTATCCGGTTTGAGATCCGGGAAAAAAATGGCACTACCAATCCTCCATTACCAGGGAGTGGCAGAACGCTCAATTCAGCAATCGTAAACAACAATCCCATATTTATGAAACTTTCTATTGCTGAATTGGAAGTGTCAGGGTCATGTACGCCGATCGGTGGCACATTACATTCAAAATACACGATCTATCATCCCCACCTTAGCTCTGTATATTTGCATCTTAACAACAACAGCCTTTCGGTAAACAGGTATATTACTGATGCTCCATTCCTTACACTCAGCGGTAATACCAATCCGGCTGTGGACGGCCATGCCAATAATAGCCTCCAATTGAATAATCCACCTAATGATATGATTAAGTGTACCTATTCATTAAAGCTTAATGCATATTCACGTTTGCATAACGGAGATACTATACCTGGATGGGAAGGTCCCCTGGAACAATTGTTTTTCTATAACGTCTAAATAAACCATCAATTTTATAACTCAGAAAGTTCCGGATATTCTAAGAAACATCCGGAACTTTCATTTTTACTTAACCACTGAACTCAAATCCCGAGTTTGACACTTCATTTTTATAATTGGTTAATAACCAGCACAGTAATAATACCACAACCAGTTTGTGCCACTACAATTTGTTTGGTTCTACAATATTTTTGGAGGGATTCTCATGTTCATAGCTTTAAATAAAACCTGAAAGCATACAACGATTGTTCGATCTGATCTTTGTGAGAGTCCAGAATATCCGGAAGGATCTACCGGATGATAACAGGCATCGCCTCTTTTGTTTTTAGTTGTCCCGATATACATGGTCATTTTTCGTTTGGATCAACCTTACCCGCTTCCCGCTGAAGGGAATCAGAAATAATCAAAGGCGGATGGTTCCTGATCCGTCTATCCATCCGGTTGCGTAAAATCAGAATATTTCCTACAGAGGCTTCGTAGGCATCACTGTATGAACCACCCTGATCCATGAGCTTGCGTTCCATCAGTTCAGCGATGATAGAATACTCCATCTCTTCGCATGATACCTGCCCGTCAATCCATATCTCCTTTGCTGGAATGAAATGATAAACAAGGTCATTACCGCTAAAGCCGAAATCAGGGAAGATATTCTTCCTGACCAGGTAACCGTCAACAACCCAGACCATCAATCCATCCCGTACACCAACCGGAATGCGGTAAATGCTGTTTAGCCTTATACTATCGGAGAGTAAAGAGATTTCTTTTCTGTTGCTCCAGTCTGTTGGAGAAACAGCTTTAAGGGTGGCCTCATGCAAGCGACAGATGCTGTCATTGGAATGCCTTATGATTACTTCAACGGCCAGAGATGAATCATGTGATTTGTCGTAGGACCATCCATATTTTGCCATCAGGTGCCGCTCATTCAGTTCATGGGCTAAGGTGAGTTCATATTCCTCACTGGAAACCGCATTGTCAATCCATATCTCCCCTGGAGGAGTGTAGCAATAACGCTGGTCATTCCCGCCATAAAGAAACTCCTTGTATATCTTATGCCGAACCTTATATCCATCTACGATCCAAACATCCTGGCCATTCTTTTGACCGGCGTAAAATCGATAAACATTCGGACCGGTCTCCCGCATTTCACATCCATGTAAAAAAAAAGCGGGAATAATGAACATTAAATACCTGGATTTCATAATGTAAGTGGATTGATAAACATCAAAGATACGGTTTTCATTTATTACCTTTGGGGCCAAATACATAATGTAATGACAATCGTTGATATTGTGCGGAAATTCAAGATCTCCATTGCGTTGGTACTTTCATTTGTTGTCCTGGAAAACATTTCCTGGATCATTGAGCCAACCTTCTTCGGGACTCTGCTTGATGCCCTTATCGACCGGTTTTATGATAAAGAAAAAGTTAATTATGTGCTTCCCCTGCTGATTTGGGTTTTTATATACCTGCTCAATGTTTCGGGCGGTGCGCTTCACCGGTACTTCAACGGAAAAGTATATGCCAAAGTGTATGCCGACACTGCCACCAATGTGATCACTTATTCAAGAAAAAAGGGGTTCCCTACGTCAACAGTCTTTGCCCGGGCCGACCTGGCCAAGGAATATATCGTTTTTCTGAAGGAAAGGTTGCCTGAGCTTCTGTGGCAATTGTTTGCCACTTTTGGTGCCATCATTGCCTTGTTCTTTTACGACTGGCGGATAGCGGCGCTGGCCGTTCTGGTGATAGTTCCAATCGCATGGATCAACAATATCTACCGTAAAAGTGTCGTATCATTACAGCGAAGCCTTCATGATAAGCGTGAGGACCAGTACGGGATCATCGAATCAGGCGATCCGGCAACAATCAGGGAATATTTTTATAATATGGTTCAACCGCAGTCACAGATCGCAAAATGGAGTTCCATCGATTTTCTGGTAATTAAAGTTCTGCTGATGTTCATTTTTATCGGGGTGCTGTTTATTGCAGTAGATGTTGACAGGTTCTCAACAGGTAAAATCTATGCCATTGTGTCCTATATCTGGACTTTCATCGCTTCTACCGATTACATCCCGGGATTGATGGAAAGCGCTACTGCTGTAAGGGAATTGAATTCCCGGTTGAAGGAAGAAAAGATATAAATCCCGGATCGTAAAAAAACTCTTCAAACGAAGATATATCAAGACTTTCAAAGGACATCCATTAATTTATACGCAACGGTGGTGTGAATTTGTCTATAAAGTATACAGAAGGTTCAGTGCCAACATGTTCGATAATGTAGTCCGGGTCGCTGTCTTTCCCTGCTGGTACAATTGCGAGTAAACAGTTTTTTTATCACAAAAAGTTTGGGAAATCTGATTCAATTCATACATTTGAGGTATTATTCATATCAATCCTGAAGGCTGACGCAGCTATTCCGGAAAAATGCGGGATGGCTTTTAATAAACATAATTTATTAACCCCAGGCCAGAACCTGGACCCGGGCTTTGCGGAAAGCGGAGGCTAAAAGCTCGTGGAATAAAAAAACGGAGGAAATCGTATGCGTAAAATGAATTTTTCGGGAGTGGCCGTCGTGTCACTGTTTTTTGCATTGTTGATATTTGCACCGCGGCAGGTGCGGGGGCAGGTTGATGCAACAGAGCTGAAGAAATTCCAGGGAACCTGGAAAATGGTCTCGGCAGAGATGGACGGGAAAAAGGTGAAAGATGAACATGTGAAGAAGAGCGTTATGATCTATACTGGTGAAAAGGTTAAATTGTTCACCCCTCACCAGCATAAGGACACTATCACAGCCGTGATCACGAAACTTGACCTGTCAAAAGTCCCCAGTGTGATGTACTGGCTTCGGGATATTGGTCCGAATGCAGGCAAAAGGATGCCCGCGATCTACAAATTCGATAGCCCCGACATCCTACAGACTTGTTTCGACCCTACGATGACGATGGTGCCTAAAAAGTTTGATACTGATGAGGGATCTGGACATATCTGGCATACCTGGAAACGGGTGAAATAACGCTTCCTCCGGTCATTCGCGGCAGTTATAAGAAAAGTCAATTAACATATCCCTACAGGAGGGGTGAGTAGTTACCAAAAAGTATCGGCCAATGAAAACAGCACACATAAGATTCCTGATCACGATCATGTCAGTGATAACCTTGACCCTGGCCGCTATGGCCCAGCCCGGAACGCTTGATCCTTCGTTCAACGGAACGGGGTATACGACTCACTCCTTCAACAATACCTGGAACTATCCGATGGCCCTGTGCATAACGCCGGAGGGTAAAATTCTTTCCGGGGGATATAAGTGTGATACAACGCAACATCCCAATGTTCAAAGCCTGATGATCTTAGGTTATAATTCCGACGGCTCTCCAGACCTGGGATTCGGAGTCAACGGGATTGTCGTTACTGATTACTCAAGCTCGATTCTTGATCTTGCAGTTCAGTCTGACGGGAAGATCCTGGTTGCAGGTCAAAGCAAAACCGGGTCCCAGGCCAGAGGCAGTTTTACCTTGTTCCGCCTGAATCCCGATGGCACTTTTGACAACAGCTTCGGGCAGGGAGGGATCGTTCAGGACACCCTGGGCAGCTGGTCAGGCGCAATAACTGTTTTACCCGATAACAGGATCCTTGCGGCAGGTGTGGGGTATACTACCGGCAGCCCGAAATATGCGTTCTACATGCTGGCAAGGCACAATTCCGATGGAACTCCCGACACAACATTCAGCAATTCAGGGTTCATCACAACTCAAATCCCAAACTGTACAGCAGCATACACTTTAGGGCTGGTACTGCAGCCCGACGGAAAGATCCTGCTGGGGGATGAGGTTAAGATCGGAAGATATTGCCAATCCATGGTACGTTACAACCCCGATGGATCACTGGATACCGGATTCGGGGTTAATGGGATGGTGGTCGATTCGGCAGGGATCAGAAACGGCTTATATAAACTCGCTGTGCAATCAAACGGGAAGATTCTTGTTCCCGGTTATGTCTATTTAACGGATCTCATGCACCCTCAATATTCGCTTTTCAGGTATAATTCGGATGGAAGCCGGGACTCCACTTTTTATGACGGGGGACATTATTTTGGCGAAGAGGGGGCGGGTTATGATATCACGATACAGCAGGACGGCAAAATACTGACATGCGGAAACCGCAGGAACGATTCAACCATCAAGAGAGGGATTGTCAAGCGTTACCTGGCTTCTGGCGATCCGGACCCCGGTTTCGGGATCAACGGAACAGCGGATTTAGATATTGAGAAACCCGGCGGGATGATCAGGATTACCCTTGCCCCCAACGGTAAGATTGTCACCACCGGCTACTGCAACGAAGTGATCACTCCTTTGTGGAGAAATACCTTAACCGTGCGCCTCAACTCCTTCGGCGTTGGGATAAGCGATGATGGAACCAACAAAACAGTGAACATCAGTCCAAATCCTTTCCGGGAGAAGATACTTGTTGAAGGGCCAGGCCTGAAAGGAAGCGCAATCACTGTTACTTCCATGGATGGTCGGCTGGTTGCCAGGTTCAAATCAGGATCTGACAGGGAATCCATCAACCTCAACTGGCTGCAACCGGGAATGTACCTGCTCAACGTACAGTCGGAAAGTTCATCATTTAATAGTTGCATCATCAAACGCTGAATAGTATCCAGGATTATTAAATTTACAGAAAAATAATTAATCATTCCACCACCCTAAAGTTGACCAAAACTGTAATTCCATGAATGCAGCCCATTTACTCTGATGGTCAACCATATATCAATCGTTGGACTTGGGTTTGCCATCCTTCTCAATTTCCTTGCCATTTTCAGGGAAAGTCCTGAACTTAAAAACCTTCCTGCTGGGTTTATATTCTGATCGGATAACTATCTTTTTTAGCTATACTTACTGGTGATGGTACTGCTGAAATCGTCAAAACCAATCCCAGGATCAGTAACGACGTTATTGAATACCACGAAACCTGGGGGTATGTTTTCTTATACGGGCTTGCTGCATTTTTCCAGTAAGTCTATATCAGCATCGGCAAAGGTTGATCAAAGCTTCCGGTGAATTGGAAGCTATTGTACTCCCTCCGTAAAATAACCCGGTATTCCCACAATTATGGGAGCCAATCCATGGCCGGGTAATCAATTTATCTGTCACTTTTTCAATATGCAGTTAATGATTTGTTACCTCTTGTCAGCCGGTTTTCGGTTAATCATAGCAACTGCCCTGACCGGTGAACCATCCGCATTTTCAATCTTCAGTGGGAAGCATTGAAACGTAAAGGTATGGTTTGGAAGCTTATCCAGATTAGCCAGGTTCTCCATCAATAATATCTCTTTCCCCAATAGAATATGATGGTTTGGCAGGTTTCCCTCTGTGACAATATCTGCCGGGATAATTCTGTCAATGGAGAAAGCATCGATGCCAACGCCTTTAAGTATGAATCCTGCAAGCCATGTTGCGGCTTCTCTGGTAGGGACAGGGCAATCGTCAAAATAGTCCTTGGTTTTCCATTTGTCCTGCCAGCCGGTATAAAAGAGAACGTAGTCAACCATTGTTATTTTATCTTCAAATGTTTGAAGGTATTCCAGGGTGATTTCATTCTTGCCCTGACAAGGTATCACAATTGCGCTGCCAGTAAATTTGTCAAGCGGGAACTTATCAAGTGATTTTGCATTTTTAAGTATGTGGGATGGGGCATCAATATGGGTTCCTGCGTGGGAAGCCATCGTCATTTTAAGCTCGGTAAAGCCGTCTTTTTCAACCGTATTTGAAACTTCAAATGTAGGAACGAGAGTATCGGGGTAAACCGTTATATTCTCGTTTAGAAGCTGGGTAAGGTCGATTATTTCTTTCTGCATGGGGTTTTTCATTCAAAAATAAAGTGACTACAATGGTAATGCTGTTTGTTATATTAAAAAGACGAGGCCATAATCTGTCAAGTGTATACAAATAGAAATGCCGCTTTTTTAGGGCGGCATCATTTTTTAATAAGATGTAGAGTCTTACTTGACTTTTTTTGAAAGCTCTGCGCCAGCTTTAAACTTTACAACTTTTTTAGCAGCAATTTTGATTTCTTTACCAGTCTGGGGATTCCGTCCCTTACGGGCAGCTCTTTTGGAAACTGAGAAAGAACCAAAACCCACCAGGGCAACTCTTTCGCCTTTGCCTAAAGCTTTTGATGTGGAGGTTATTACTGCTTCCAGCGCCCTTTTGGCTTCAGCTTTGGTCATTTTTGCATCTTTTGCTACTGCTTCAATTAATTGAGCCTTGTTCATTTTTTTTAAAGTTTAAGTTAATCCTGTTAATATGAATTCCGGCAAAGATAAGATGTCAGAAAAAAAAGTCAAGAGATTTGTCCCCAAAACCACCCAAACTGTTAACAAATCGAATGATTTGTTAATATCTCCACTCTCAAAACGGCGAAACGCCAAAGGTTTTAGGAAATATCCTTTTATTGTATCTCTGAAAATCCTATCTATTCCTGACATTTCGTCAAACAGCAAAAAACTTCCAAATGGATAAATCTGTTGAAGAGTGGACTGTAAAACTTTCAGTTAATGGGTTTGTGTCCACCATTCCATATTTTTAAATGTTATCTTATTGTTTCCCTGATCGGATGAGACAAAAACACTCAGGGTGGAACAATAACTCATAGTAGCATGGCCTATCAGGGAAACAGAATAGGATTTGCCTGCAACTGGCAGGTAAACCTCAATATACTGAACATCCGCCATTGCAAGAGTACCGTAATCGCGAATTAGTTCAAATTCCAGGGTTGATCCTGTTTTGTCTGAGGATATATTGCAGGTGAAAATTGTTGTTGCTATGCAGTTAGGCGACAATTTGTATTGTATCGTTCCGTCGGATGGGACGGCCCAACCGTTCCCCGAAAAAGCACCGGGGATAATAATCTGATATTGATTTTCAAAACCTGGTAAAATCAATGTCAAATCGCTTGTTGAAGGAGGTTGAGTGTCATAGCTGGCATATGATTCATTAGTAAACCGTAACCATTCTGAGCCGGACCAGTAATAGTATCCCGGTGTCACATTACTCGGAAAAATTCCGGCAGTGGCCGTGTTATAGACCAGCAGGCTGGCTGCAGGATCGGTTATAGGCGAACCGCTGATGGTGGTTGTCAGTGCCACCCTGGGAGGCAACATCCCTTTTGAGGCTGATTTAACATCGAGTATGGCCGAAGTATTCGGCAAACTGCCATCATCGTTAATACTTACCGATTGTCCGATGATCACGCCTTGCATGACGAGTATCAAAGATATTATCAGGAATAATTTCAGGGTTTTCATACCAATGCTTTTTGTGTTTCAAAGATAAAGATAATCAAAGGAAATATTGAGTGTCACCTTTGTTAGAAAAAACTCTGTGTTAACCCCTTATAAGGTGGACGCTTTTTCAAAAAAGATAGTCCAACATATCCTGCCGGATGCTGTTCTATTGTTTATCAACAGTGCATTTTATTCCCACCAACTGGCATATCCTTAATATGGCGATAACTGCGATATCCGTGGATTGTTTCTGTGAGTTGTCAGAATGCATCGAAACAACCGTTATTTGAGTTAAGGATTTTTCAAGAGAGTCAACCTGCATGGATACTTTGTATGTCTGATTAGTGAATTCCCCTCATTTCCCTGCATTTTCGATTATCAGCTGCACCACATCGTATGTAACAGCATCAAACATCTGTTCCACATTCCTGGTGTACTCAGCGTTATGGCTTATGATGGCATTTTTCACCATGAACGCCTTGTAATCGAAGTTCTGAGCTCCGTTCCAGGTGGCGAGTACACATCCGACCGCGCTCAGTCCGCATAAGAAGAGCGTGTTGCTCCCTGTGGCTTTTATCACTTTGTCTAAGTCTGTCTTGTTAAAGCCATCGCCGTAAGTTTTTAGCACCTTCGGATCAGATGGCAGGATCTTCACCGTTTCAGGAAATTCAAACCCTTCGGTGCCCGGTACAACCCCGTATTCCTCGCTGGTATGGTAGACCCGGATGACTGGATAACCGTGCTTGCGGAAAAGGTCGATCAGCGAGTTGATGTACTCCATGGCCATCTCCTTATCTGCAGACATCATAGGCAGAAAAGCTTTCTGGATGTCGATCACAAGCAGGGCGGGTTTGATTGGTTCTTTTGGTTTTTCGGTTTTATCCTGGGCGAAGGATGGAATTGAAATACTTATCAGCAGGATTGCAATGAGTGTGGTTACCTTTTTCATGGCAATTACGTTTTGGTTGATTTGGTTACACACTTCAAATGTACCGAATTCCTCTTATTATCTTTTTACACATAAGGAATAAATTGATTTCATCTTTGTTCTTCTTCGTGTGATTAGTTTTTTGATATCTGCGAAAAAAGACAGATTGCCTCCAAGCTTGTTTTTATTTTAGTACTTCAATCCCAAGAAGCAGGCATACAAACCGCAATAACTTTTTACAATCACCTGGTAAAATGAGGTGGTGGTTGCCAAGCGGACTTTGTCTTAGCAATTGCAATTCATCTTGAGTGAGTTTCACTTCAATTTGTGTACGACAGGCGGTGCTTGATTTTGGCCGGCCCTTAATGTTTGCGGATGCAATAAACGCTTTGCTGAGCTTATTATCAAAGCGAAAGATCGTTATTAAATCCTGTTTAAAAACACCTTCTATGGCAGTGCCTTTCCCTGTTTCAAAGTGTGTCGTTACCGAGAACCCGGAAACCAAACCAGGAGCAATAGTACAATGTGAAAACATACAGACTTCATCGGTAACTTTGTTGATATTCGCAATCCAGGGAATGGCTCCTGTTAGTTCTTTACAGAGCATCATGCCAATAATTGCCGTAAGGTCACCTTCGCAACCTGCCGGAAATCCATCGTTATTGAATTTTGCCAGCGGTAAACACGCCGTAACACCGTCTTTTTGTACCATCGGAAAACATTCGACCGTGATAGCGTCCAAGTTCCATTTTTGAATAGTGACTGACAACAGTTCGCTTACTTTTGCAGTTTCATTGAGGTCAATATGCGTTTCACCCTGAAAATAATCAAGAAATGCATCAGAGGCTTTACATTCAGAAAAATGAGCCAATTCACTCCAGGGAATTACGATTAATTCTATTCCGAATTTCTCTTTTAATAAACCGGCAGGAATATCTGAAGAAATCAGCCAATCCGAAACCTGTCCGATCAGCCCAAGCCTTTTCCCATTTAAGCTGTTCAACGCCTGTTTTACGGTATTGAAGTCGCTGAGAAGTTCTGTCGTTGCGGATTCTTCTTCATCTAAAAGCATAGATGGTATATTCATATCGTTTAAATATGCCTTGACTTCCGTAGCAGAAGCGTATGAATTGTCGTGACGGGATCCGATAAGTAAATAGAAATTTCCCGCCGAAACCTGGGTCTTTGCAGCCAGTTCGGAACCACCGGAAAGAAAAAAAAGGAGATCGGGATTGCTTTCAGTCAGCTTAAATTTTTCCCGGGAAATTAGTTTTTCAATCCGGTCACCCACATTTTCAAACAGAGAATCCGGCGCATCCTGAAATGCTAACAGTTTTATTTTTAGCATGTTATTAATTTTGAATATTATGATTCGCAAATAAAAGGAATGTTTGATTTCAGATGGCAGATGTATTTGATCATTTTCCGACTTATTGATATCATCCCCGATTATGGGTTTGTTTTAGTTAAGTTTTTTAAATTCGAATTGGGAGTTAAATACAATTCTAATTCAGCGTTTGAAATTTCTATAATAATAGTTATTGAGATGTTGCCACCTTTTAGTTTGTAGAAGTATGCTCCACAAAGAGAAGTATCGGATGTTCCTGCAGTTATTTCAAACCAAACAGGCAAATTATCTGCAATATAACCTTCATACGATTATGATTTAAGAATATTAGAATAACCGATAGCCATAAAAAACACAAAGAGGAAAGATTTGTTTTTCATTAAGCTGTCTTAGATCTGTTTAAAATTATCAATGCTTTTCTATTATTTTTTTTGCGTTTACTTGTCAACTCGCTATTAATTTCGAAGCTGAAATGAGATAGTCAGATCCAAAAATAGCAGCAAAAACAACAAGTAAAAAGAGAGAGCTACCTCTTCGTCAGGCTCAGACGATAGTACTGCCATGAGGTGTACACAGCTTTAACCGTGACCCGAGAGCTGGTATCTACGACGAATTCGCTCAACCCTATTGGGTGCTGAGGATTTGCCCAGTCGTAGGTATAGCCCAGACGGGTCCATGGAAAAGCATTGGTTGTTGAGGTGTCGTACTTACTTTTAATCTCATTCAGGAACCACGCCCTGTGTTTCTGGGTGACGGTTGAGGGGAAAAAGAGATCGGCTTCATGATCGGTGATCTCCGGATCGGGTGTAGGGCGGAAGATGTTTTTCGGGTAAACCCAAAATTCAACGAAACAATCATTCTGGCTGTCGGGCGGCATTCCCAGCACTTGGGCAATCCGCAGGTGTAGCGATGATTGGCCTGCAAAACTGTTTTTTTTCAGAAAAGCAGACATCTCGGGAGAGGTGGTTATCCACGCCATATGTGCCTGACTATTGCTCGTTTTGAAAGTTTTTCCCACCGGCCAGTACTGCACGGAACTCTTACTCATCCACGATACCACCAGGAGGCGCATCCTTCCCGCCGAATCGGCCACCCAGGTTAGATTTCCCTGTCCGGCTAAACTATCGCCGTAATAGTTTACAGCCACCAGACTCCGGTAAATCTCCCAGGGTTCAGCGGTTTTGGCATCCATAACCGCAAGTTTGTATTGGTGTGTCAGTGTGGCCATATTCGACCCCGATGGTTCATAAGTTGTCTCCTTTTTGCTGCATCCCGCAAGGAGCATCATCGAAACAACAAAAACAAAAAGTAACCTGCTAACTGTTTTCATATCCGGTATATTAAGTTTTCAAATCATTTAGCGTTTGTTTAAATTTTCATTTCAGGATATTACAGATTAAGACAATTACAATTTACGATCATACTTTTAAGGTTATTCAATTTTACCACATAGTGCCTGAGTGGTAAAAAAAGACGGCGGACCGGTGACTTTTTCCATCCGGAAGGTGTTGATCTGGCCATTTTCTCTTATGCCCGTCCAGAACATTGTGTTTCCATCTATCCTGATATTCCAGCATTCAAAAGCCTTGCCTTTTTCTCCGCCTATAAGGTCGTTGGTAAAATTGGATGCAAGGAAATCACCATAGAGGAAATAAGCACCTTCATTGTCCGGCTTATTGATCCAGTTGCCCCCACCATCCCGGTAATAGTAATCAAAATGTCCGTCTGCAAAATAATCCCAGTAATGATAGCTGGTATCGGCAGTGCCCTGTTTGGTTGATTTTCCGTACCAGGTTCCCACAAACTGCTTGGCCAGATTAGTAGCTACTTTCTTGCTGGTGTATGTCTTCTGATCAGGAAATTCCACATTGTCAATCATGAATTTACTGACCGAATAGGTCAGTATTTGCTGATCTACATATAGGATTTTGAACTCAAAATGAAATCTGTTTCCAAGATCATTCAAGCCATTGATAATGATCTTGTCGCAATCAACGGCGTAAGTATATTTGTCGTTTTCAATCCAGGTTTTATTGTTATCGTCCACTTTAAAACCCGTGGCATAGGTCTCTACCCTGTCAGCCCTGAATCCAATGACAAATGAGGCATCGGTAAGAATCGCTTTATTGTCAATTTGCTTGTTGACCCAGGTCCCCAGAATTAACGTGGCATAATCTGGTTCATCGTCTTTCGTGCAACCCAAAAAGAGGATTGAAATGAGAATCACTCCAGTAAGTAGTCTATTCATCACCAAAATGTTGATTTTATCTTTTAAGGGTCAATTCCCTGTGGCTTGCTGCGCATTTATTCGTTGAGAATGCAGAAATTCAGAATTATAATTTGTTTTTTTACTGCAAACTTATCAAAGATACCAAAAGAAGCCAAACAATAATTCCGAACCAATTATTGCTGTTGGTTTACAAGACATATATTATGAACCCAGATTATACAGTGAATTTTGTAAGCATGTCATAATATGCTCAAAGGTATTCATTTGGCTTCAAATACCCAAACACCTAAAAAGTGAACGGAATCAACCCATGCGAATACTGGGATAAGAAGATATCTTCATGGGGCGGCCTCGTCGCCACAACGCAGCAGCGCCTTCATCTATCTCACTTCGTGAGATTTCCGGCTTCGCCGGAACCGAAGACGTCGAAGGCTGCTTATCTGGCGACTGTTATTCTTTTTGATTATCGTCTTTCCCCTAGCTTATCGATTGAATTATCAAGGATTTTAAAAGATAATTTTATTAAGAATTGAAATTGTCGAAATGAAATTTTTAAACAGTCTCTTAATCGTTTTATGGGTCAATTCCCCGTGGCTTGCTGCGGGGTAGTTCATTTGTAAAGTCAAGGTTAGCAACCCTGTCGTGGTCAGATTAATATTTGGGCGATATTTGGGAAATACATAAAATTCATTTAGGTTTGTAATATATGATCTAAATTCCCCCGGATATGAAAAGGAATCACTTTTTTATCATAATGGCTCTTGTCATTATCGTAACCCTGGCATTTCTGATTTTTCGCTTTTGCGGAAAGAAACAAGTGGTCAGAATTGTCAACCCCGCATTTAAAGAGTATGTACAGGCATTCACTTCAGGTGTGGTTTCAACTCATGCAACCATAAAAGTCCGGCTTAATAGTGAAATTGCTGATACCGGCCTCCTCGATATACCCGTTGATAAGAAGATCTTTGATTTTTCCCCTGATATTAAAGGAACAGCATTCTGGATCGATACCCGTACCATTGAATTCCGACCCGAGAAACCACTCGAGCCGGGGCAATTCTATAATGCAAAATTTCTTCTCTCCACTGTATTAAAAGTGCCGGATTCACTTAAGACAATGGAATTCCAGCTCTTGGCCATGAAGCAGGATCTGGAAGTCAGGGTGGAAAATCATAAAGCTTACCACAGCTCAGATCCCCGTAAGGAAAAACTTTATGGTACAATTCTCACTGCCGACGTAGCCAATGATTCGTTGGTTGAAAAAACCCTTGTTGCAAGACAGAATGGGAAACCACTTCCTGTTACCTGGAACCATGAACCGAAAGCACGTATGCATTATTTCAGGGTCGATTCCGTGAGAAGAGCGGAAAGCAAAAGCACTGTTACACTGGAATGGGACGGAAAACTTATAGGCGCTGATAAAAAAGGGGAGATGGAGATTGAAATTCCTGCCTTGGGAGATTTCAGACTCCTGAATGCACGCGTTGTCCAGGCCACAGAGCCATACATTGTCGCTCAGTTTTCTGATGCGCTCCAGGAAGATCAGAGTCTTGAAGGAGTGGCTCACATCGGCCGGGTCATGGAACACCGTGTGTCTGCTGAGGATAACGAACTCCGCATCTATTCGCTTCACCTAAAGTCGAAAAAAATCACACTGGTGATCGAACCTTTTCTGAAAAACACTTCCGGGAAACCACTGGGCACGCTTGTGAAAAAGGAACTGGAATTTGAAAACCTAACGCCGAATGTCCGGTTTATCGGCGATGGCGTGATCCTGCCAAACTCCAACAGCTTTTTAGTGCCCATCGAAGCAGTTAATCTAAAAGCTATCGATGTGAAGGTGACCCAGATCTATGAGAAAAATATTCTGCAATTTCTGCAGATTAACGAACTAAGCGGTCAGTCGGAACTGGCGCGTGTCGGAAAAGTAATCCTGAAGAAGACGATGCCACTTGCAGGAGTAGTGGATTATGGCTGCTGGAACCGTTTTTCCATTGACATGTCAACCCTGATCAAATCGGAACCCGGTGCGATCTACTCAGTGAAGATCAGTTTCAAAAAGAAATATTCTACATTTCCGTGCGGGGAAACTTCCGTTTCCAATGATCCCGATACAGAACTTAACAGTTGGCGTGAGATCCGGGAAACGGAAAATGACAATTACGGATACTATAATGATTACAATGAAGATTATTATGACGAAGAAGGAAATTATGGCTATCGTTGGGAAGACAGGAATAATCCATGCAAAAACACTTATTATTCTGAGAAAAGCATTACACACAATGTTTACTCTTCCAACTTAGGAATCATCGCGAAGGTGGGTAGCGATGGAACATACAACCTTTTCGTTACCGATCTTGTCACAGCCAAACCTCTTCCTGGCGTTACTGTAAGTCTTTACGATTACCAGCAGAAAATGGTCGGTTCAGTCAAAACTGACGGCGATGGGAAAGGAATACTCAAGCCTGCCGGCAAACCATTTGTTGCAATTGCTAAAAAAGACAGGCAAACCGGTTACCTGAAACTTATGGAAGGCTCTTCTCTTTCGGTTAGCATGTTTGATGTCAGTGGTCAGCCTGTCCAGAAAGGATTAAAAGGATTCATTTACGGTGAACGTGGTGTATGGCGACCAGGCGATTCTCTCTACCTGATGTTTATCCTGGAAGATAAACTTCAGCAGTTGCCTGAAAAACATCCTGTCACATTTTCCCTTTTCAACCCTGCTGGTCAGATTGTTACACACATCGTAAAAACAGCTTCTGTGAATGGTTTTTATCCTTTTCGTACGGTAACTGACCGAACAGCTCCGACAGGGAACTGGATGGCCAAAGTAAAAGTAGGTAACGCCGAATTTCAGAAAACCATCAAGATTGAAACAATAAAGCCAAATCACCTGAAGATAAACCTGGATTTCGGAGCCGAGTTTTTGATGAAGGATCACGTTCAGTCGGCAACACTGACATCCAACTGGCTGACAGGCGCCATTGCCAAAAACCTAAAATACTCCGTTAATCTGACACTGACCAGGTCTGTAGGAAATTTTAAAAATTATCCGGATTTTGCTTTTGATAATCCGTCTTCCGGTTTCAATTCCGAAAAAATGGTACTGGCAAATGGCAGACTTGATAACAATGGGAAAGCCTCATTTACACCCAATATCCGCATAACCCACGCAGCTCCGTTTATTCTGAATGCGAATTTCGAGACAACGGTCTATGAACAAGGCGGAGAATTCAGCGTCGACCGGTTTACAATACCCTATTTCCCTTATTCTACCTATGTCGGAATCGATGTTCCAAAAAATAAATATCGCCAGAACATGCTCTATACTGACAGAGTCAATGATATCGCACTCATTAATCTTGATTCAAAAGGAAACCTTGTGCCTTCAAATAAATTGAAAGTGGAGATCTATAAACTGGAGTGGAGATGGTGGTGGGACAACTCAGAAACCGGCTGGGGCGCCGATTTTGTTTCTACAGCTTATCAACGGCCGGTTGATTCTCTCACAATCAATACGACAAGCGGAAAAGCTACATTTCCTCTTGAAATTGACAATGATGATTGGGGAAGGTATTATATCAAAGTCAAAGATACACGGTCAGGACATGTTTCCGGTATGATTGTCTGGATCGACTGGTACGGCTACAACCGGATGCCCGGAGGGGAAAAGCAGGCCGTTTCGATGCTGAATTTTACCGCCGATAAGCAGAAATACAATGTCGGGGAAAAAGTTAAAATCACCTTTCCCTCTAATGAAGGAGGACATGCTTTGTTAAGTCTGGAAACTGGATCAAAAGTTTTGCAGACATTCTGGATCCCTACAACCAAAGGCAATACAGAATTTTCACTTACAGCGACAGAAGAAATGTCGCCCAATTGTTATGCATACATCACCCTGCTGCAACCGCATTCACAGACCCAAAACGACCTGCCTATTCGTCTTTATGGCGTAATTCCATTGATGGTGGAGGATCCGGCCACGCATCTGAACCCGCAGATCATCATGAAGAATGTACTGGTTCCTGGACAAAATGCAAGTATTACCGTAAAAGAAGAGAAGGGCAAGGCGATAACTTACACCCTTGCTGTGGTTGACGATGGTTTGCTCGACCTGACACGTTTCTCAACACCCAATCCCTGGTCCGTTTTTTATGCCCGTGAGGCTCTTGGTGTGAAAACCTGGGATCTTTTCGATTTAGTAATGGGTGCATTCAGCGGAGAACTTCAGCGGATCCTGAGCATCGGAGGCGACATGGAAGGCAACCTGAAGGGGAATATGAAGGCTAACCGGTTCAAGCCCATGGTGAAATTTTTCGGTCCATTTGAACTGAAACCCGGTCAGTCAAAAACACATACCTTCCAGATGCCGCAATACATTGGATCTGTGAGGGTGATGGTAGTAGGCGGAAATAATGGTGCATATGGGTTCGCTGAAAAGACAGTACCGGTCAAGGGCGCGCTGATGGTTCTGGGAACATTGCCGCGTGTGGTGGGACCATCTGAGATGGTTAAATTACCTGTGACCGTCTTTGCCATGGAAAAAACTATCCGTGAGGTGACCGTTGAGGTCATCCCTGATAAAATGTTTTCCCTTACCGGGAACCATTCTAAAAAACTGACCTTTAACCGGCCTGGTGACGGCCTGGTAAGTTTCGACCTGAAAGTCAAGGATGCTATCGGTACGGGGAAAATCAGGATTATTGCTACAAGCGGTAGTGAAAAAGCAACAAACGATATTGAGATTGACATTCGCAATCCGAATTCTAAAGTGACGAGCAGCATAGATGCCATTATTCAACCGGGCCATAGCTGGAAAACAGATTACAAGCCTGTTGGAATCTCCGGCACCAATTCCGGCCTGGTGGAATTGTCTTCCATTCCACAGCTAAATCTTGAATCGCGGTTAAATTATCTGATCCGTTATCCTTATGGTTGTGTTGAACAGACTACATCTGCCGCATTTCCTCAGCTATTCCTGGATGTTCTGACAGACCTGTCATCTGCCACGAGGCAGGAAATAGAAAGAAATATTAAAGCGGCCATCCAAAGGATAAAGACTTTTCAGCTGCAGAATGGCGGGGTCGGATACTGGCCTGGCGCACAATATGCAGATGAATGGGCTACCTGCTATGCCGGGCACTTTATCCTTGAAGCCGAACAAAAAGGATATGCAACACCGGTCGGATTCATTAAGCCATGGAAAGAATTTCAAAAGCAGAAAGCCATTTCCTGGTATTACAATTCGAGCTATTCCAATAATGATCTTATGCAGGCTTATCGTCTTTACTCCCTTGCCCTTGCAAAATCGCCGGAAATGGGTGCAATGAATAAGTTGCGTGAATTAAAAAATCTGTCATTGGCCGCACGATGGCGACTGGCAGCAGCATACCAACTTGCCGGAAAACCTGAGGTGGCAGAAGCACTTATCGGATCTGCCTCCTTGAATATCAAACCATACTCGGAACTCGGGTATTCTTATGGTTCGGATGTTCGCGACAAGGCCATGATCATTGAAACACTCTGCCTTCTGAACCGGAAAACACAAGCCGCACCGTTGGTAAAAGAGATATCAGCAAAACTGGCCGGCAATGAATGGATGAGCACGCAAACGACTGCTTATTGCCTCCTTGCTATTTCAAAATTTACCGGTATGATTTCCGGATCGGGCATAGACGCTACATACAAACCGAATGACGGAAAGGTTATTCCGATGAAAACGTCGAAGTATCTCATCCAGGAAAAGCTAAACATCCTTTATTCAACAGTTTCAGAAAAACTGGAAGTTGTGAACAACGGGAAGAATATCATTTATGCCCGTATAATATTGCAGGGCATCCCTTTGCAAGGACTGGAAACCGCCGAAAACAGCAACCTCACAATAAAAATATCTTATCAGACAGTAGAAGGACGTGAACTGAATCCTTCCAGGATTGAACAAGGTACTAATTTCATTGCCAGGGCCACCATTTCCAACCCGGGACTCCGGGGATACTACCAGAACCTGGCACTTTTACAGATATTTCCTTCAGGCTGGGAGATTATTAATACCCGGTTGAGCGAATTCGCAAAATCCGCAACGGCCCCTGCCGGCTTCAATTACCAGGATTTCCGTGATGACAGGGTTTATACTTTTTTCGATCTCGGGAGTAACAACTCAAAAACGTTTGATATCCTCCTTAATGCAAGTTATCTGGGGAAATTTTATCTTCCGATGACGAATTGTGAAGCCATGTATGATAATACGATTAATGCCCGGGTTCCCGGAAGATGGGTGGAAGTGATCGCACCGGTAAAAGAATGAAAAGAGGATTCCGGGATGTGATATCGCCTCAAATGAAGAACTACCTGGGGTTCGCTTTTCGGTACCTCTGGTATTTGCCTGTCGTTGCGGGTATCTTCCTTTTTTTGTTCTCCCAGCCTGGCAGCCTGTTTCATGACCCCGCCTCAACCGTGTTGCTTGACAGGCAGGGAAATCTTCTTGGGGCAAAGATCTCTGCAGACCAGCAATGGCGCTTCCCGGAAAGTGATACCATTCCTGAAAAATTCCGCAAAGCAGTTGTTCTCTTTGAGGACAAATGGTTTTTCACCCATCCGGGAGTCAACCCGGTTTCTCTGATCAGGGCACTTTGGAATGATATCAAACACCGGAAGATCGTTAGTGGAGGCAGTACCATCAGCATGCAGGTCATCCGCCTGGAGCGGAAAAACAGATCCAGAACCATCCTTGAGAAACTGATTGAGATAGTGCTCGCGCTCCGGCTTGAATTTAATTATCCCAAAGACAAAATCCTTTCGGTCTATTCGTCACATGCGCCTTTCGGCGGGAATGTAGTCGGGCTGGAAGCAGCATCATGGCGGTATTTTGGCGGCACCCCCGATCATTTATCATGGGCAGAAGCGGCGACCCTGGCCGTTTTACCGAACAACCCATCCCTGATCTATCCTGGAAAGAATCAAC
>CAIWTA010000298.1 GCA_903915465.1 uncultured Bacteroidales bacterium
ACATATACGTTACCTGAATCAAAACATACCAAATCTAAACTTCTAAAAATGGATGATCAACAAGCTGAATTATTCCAAATCATCCATAAAAACTTTTAGGGTGTCCCAATGCTGAAAACAGGAAGAAGATGCTAACGGAAATATTATATCTAATGAATCAACACAGTGGGTCACCTTCCGCGACCTGACAAACCGTGTTTTCTATTTTAAAACATACGAAAATCCTACGCTGCGCAAAATCGATCTGATAAAGCTGGATTTTTCAAGAAAGGGAGTTACAAGGATTCCCATGTATGGTTCACAGGAAACCATTATTGATGTAACAAAGTGAAATAGCGAAAACCTGAAATCTTTTCACAGAAAAGATGAAGTTTGAAAATAGTTGTATTTTTGTTGAAAGTATACCTGTCAAATGCTGGCCCCCCTCGAAGAACGACTTAATTTGATGCGCTCCCTGATGTGGGACTACGACATTCCGCCCGAACATTGTCTCGAAGTGCTGGAAGGCAAACGCGAAAAGGCAGGGCATTACACGGAAGCTACTTTATTCCGTAAGTTGTTGGAGTCGTATTCCTGGTTTACTATTCTTTCAATAATTTCCACGGAAAGAATTTTTCAATTGCTCACAGATAAAACCATTAAATCGCTGAGATTTAAATCATTAACCACACGTTATGAATTCATCCGTTCCAGATTACAAAAGTCTTTATCGACTGCAGGATCAAGCGCTTGAAGCGCTCAAAGGTCATCTGGGGCCATTTTACCTGACCGGAGGAACTGCATTGGGAAGGTTTTACCTGAACCATAGGTTTAGTGATGATCTTGATTTTTTTGTTAACAGCGATCCGAGGTTTAAACAGGAAGTCAAGCGAATTTATAAACGATTAATTGGCCAGCTACCTGTTGACACCAAATCGACCGTGGACACGGAAGAGTTTGTGCGGATTTGGATCGGGGATGAAGTGAGGATGAAACTTGAATTTGTCAATGATACTGGTGAACACTGGGAACCGGTTTTATGGTCGGATGATATCCCCCTGGATAATCCGGGGAATATCCTTGCCAACAAAATAGGAGCTATGTTGAGCCGTGATGAAGCTAAGGATGTGTTTGATATTGTTTGCATTGCCAGTAGTTTTTCCTTCAACTGGAAAACTGTTTATACCCAGGCTACCCATAAACAGCTTATGAATGAGCCAGATGTGCTGATGCGTTTGACTTCTTTCCCTGTTGAATGGCTTCCGGAACAACGATGGCTGAAGAACCCGATAGATCTTCCGGCGTTCAAAGAGAAACTCAACCGCATTGCCGATGACTTCCTTCTGGCTAACGACAACTCTCTCGGCTTCGGAAAAACCCCGCTTGAAAATGCAAAACCAAGACAGGAAACTAAAGTTTAAAGCTATAGACGTTACGATCACTGTGATCAACAGCTTTTCCTTCCCATTCGGCATCATCGTGGATAAAGATCCAAAGGGAAAATTATATCCAATGAGTCTACACAGTGGGTCACATTCCGCGACCTCATCAACCGGCAGTTTTACTTCAAAACCTACGAAAATCCTACGCTGCGCAAAATCGATCTGATAAAGCTGGATTTTTTATGTTGGAAATTTTCTGCTTTTTGATAACCTTCCTGAAACATTCAGAAAAGCCTTTCCGCTAAGATATCCGATCAGGGAACCAACGATAATACCAGCAAAAATATCCCCGGGATAATGCACTCCAAGGTAGATCCTGGTATAAGACATAAACAGCGCCCATAGTATTAAAGGAATGAAAAAGTACCTGTAATATTTTTTCAGGAGCATGATGAGGAATACTGCAATTGCGAAGGAGTTTGAAGCATGTCCTGAATAAAATCCCATCAAACCTCCTTTATACGCATACACGAGATGAACAGTCAGCCCGGGTTCATTAGAAGGTCTTAGCCGTTGGAAGAAATCTTTGGACAAGTTGCAGAGTTGGTCGCTGATCGTCAGCATGATCGCTGCAAAGAGAAGTACCACCAAAGTTTGCCATTTGTATTGCCGGATTATAAAGAAAAGGAAAAAAAGATACAACGGAAGCCAAATAATGCTTTTGCTTGCAGAAAACATGACTGGGTCAAGAAAGGGAGAATTCAGCCCATTTAGAAACAGGAAGAAACTGCGGTCAATATCATTTAAAAAGGTAATCAAGGATCATCAGCTATTAATCCGGTTAAGTTCTTCCCAGAGCATGTTTTTTAACCGCTCCATTCCATGGTTTTGATGAGAAGAGAAAAAAACTGTCGGTAAATCAGGAAGGTCTTTTTTTAGTTCGTGGATCAATTCTTCATCCGCAAGATCTGATTTTGAGATGCCAAGGATTTTGCATTTATCTAGGAGTTCCGGATTGTATTGCCGAAGTTCATTCAGCAGGATCTCATATTCTTTCCGGATATCATTACAATCTACAGGGATGATAAAAAGAAGCAGAGAATTCCGTTCTATGTGCCGGAGAAACCTCAATCCAAGACCTTTTCCTTCGTGCGCGCCTTCAATGATTCCAGGAATATCGGCCATTACGAAGGATTTTTTTCCATGCAGCGGCACAATTCCAAGATTTGGGATCAGTGTAGTAAAGGGATAATCTGCAATTTGCGGTTTTGCAGCTGAAATTACAGAGAGCAAAGTTGATTTCCCGGCATTTGGAAATCCAACAAGACCCACATCAGCAAGAAGTTTTAATTCAAGAACTTTCCATCCCTCCTGTCCATCTTCGCCCGGCTGGGCAAATTTCGGAGCCTGACGTGTCGGGGTTTTAAAATGATCATTCCCCAATCCGCCCCGGCCGGCTGGAACTAAGATCACAGATTGTCCATCCTCTGTGATTTCACATTCAAAATTCCCGGTCTCAGAATCTCTGGCAACAGTTCCCAGGGGAACTTCAATAATCACATCTTTTCCATTGGCACCGTGTCGAAGCTGCCTTGCTCCATCACTCCCGGATTCAGCCCTGAGATGTTTGGTATATTTAAGATGAATTAGTGTCCATAACTGTTTGTTCCCCTGAAGTATGATGTGACCGCCTCTGCCGCCATCACCGCCATCAGGTCCACCATGCGGAACGCCTCGTGTACGAAGAAAGTGCGCGGAACCGGCACCTCCGTGACCAGAGGAACAAAAGATCTTTACATAATCTACAAAATTGGATTCAGCCATTGATATTCTGTTTAGAGACTGTTGAAAATTTCAATATTTTACTATCTATTATTGCCCTCAGGCCGGGCGGCCTCGTCGCCACAACGCAGCTGCGCCTTCTTCTATCTCACTTCGTGAGATTTCCTGCTTCGCCGGAACCGAAGACGTCGAAGGCTGTTTATCTGGCGACTGTTATTCTTTTTGATTGTTGTCTTTTCCATAGCTTATCGATTGAATTATCAAGGATTTAAAAAGACCCGCCTTTTGAAATTCAGGTAAAGAAAATCGAGGAATGAGCGTTAAAAAC
>CAIWTA010000299.1 GCA_903915465.1 uncultured Bacteroidales bacterium
GTTATCGGAGATACATTAACTGAACGCATTATCCATGCATATTCAGCAGTAAGTACAAGAGCACTCCATAAAGTTGTATCGACACTTCCTTCGTAGAAGCTATGACCTATGGTTATTCCTGTCGACTGTGCAGCACCCGGGTAAAGTATTCCCAATGGTGCTTTTATGGTAATCCAATAATCAGAACCTGCAGCAATCACAGGAGCATCATCGTCAAACGGGAAAGTAATATAATCACCTAAGTTACCGGAAGGCAGATAATCTGCAGCACTGAACTTCTTGGTATAGAGCACGTTACCTGGAGCGCCTGTAGTGAGGCCGGCACCGCGAACCTGTACTGTAATGGTTCCGGAAGTAACGGTTTCTGTTCTGAAGATAAAGTCAACGCCGGCAAGTTTTGTGTCGGTAGCAGCAGTGTATCTTACCCCTGCTTTCATTGCCGGAGTGACAGCGCCCCAACCAACAAAAGTACCTACTACATTAGTTCCGTTGTCATAACCCGTACGTGTGAATACATCAGGATAAACCCGCATACGGAAGGTATTATTATTGTTTCCTGGTACGGCATCACCTGCTGCTACTACACTACCTGCAGTGATAAATGTACCGCGTGCAGCTGGTGTATATGTAAGATTGGCAAGATTAGTCCCTAAATTTGCAGCTACGCTTGGTCCGCTGTATGTAGGTTGTGAAACACCGCCAACAGTCCAGTTCAGAGAATAAGCAGATGCAGTATAGCCGTTATTTGTCATTAATGCCCCGACAACAACAGGAGTTACGGGATATCTTGATCCTCCGTTAGTAGGAAGATTCGGTAACAGGATTGTGCTGCTGGTGTTGGAAGAATGTACAAAATTTCCTGTCGATCCTAATGTTGAAAGAAGGTTGCCGTTATGCAGATCTACACTTACAGCGTAGGGATTACCTGCTCCTGCTGGGATTGGTGCAAGACTGGCAGGAGTCTGATAGAAACTCGTAAATGCAAGGTCAACAGCTGGTTGAACAACGATTGAAATATCGTCAATTGACCAGTTATCATAGCTATAAAGGTCACCGTCAGCAGTCCATGCAATATAGGTGGTTGCGCCCAGATTATTGGTAACAATCAGAGCAGCATTTGCCGGGCCTACATTTCCATTTCCGCCTACAATCGAGAAATTCTCATCAGTCCATGTAATTCCATTAGTACTTGACTGAACTTTCATTGTTACACCTGCAGCATAGTCATCGTACAGATGTTTAAAGCTGACAAGCAAACTACTTACACCGTTTGTGTTAATTGGAGGAGAAACGAGCCTTGATGTGCCGATTACATTTTGATATAATAATGACATTTCATAAGGGCTGCCTCCTGCGGCACTCGTGTTTGAAACTGACCAGATTCCGGTTGTAACCCCGGTTGATTGTTGCTGGGTCCAGCATACAGGGAATGTCGCTACTGAAACACTTTCGTTAATTGGCAATGGAGATGGGTCGCACAAGGTTGTCGCACTGGTTATTGCACCAATTGAGTAAACTCCATTGTATGACCAGGCTTTGTAATAATATTTTGTGTTTGGTGAAAGCCCGGAATTGTGAATGTATGAAGTTAAATTGTTAAACTGGAGAACAGTTCCGCCACCGCTGATGGGGTCTCCATAAACGTAGGTTGACCCGGAAGGTGTGCCGAAAGTTCCTGTCGTGCTGTAAGCAACAAGAACATTGTTGCCGCTTCCGTTCAACAACCAGGAAAGGTTTATCTGGCTTGTGCTGGCTGCTGCAGCAGCAAAATTTGTTGGATTGGCAGGGCCGGTAACAGCAGTTACTTGTGCTTCAAGCATTAATTTGACATCAGCTAAGAATTCGGCAGGTGTACCTCCTGTTATAGCAAAAGTATAGAATGCATTGGATCTGGCCGGAACTTCAGTCATACAACCCATCGGATACCATTGCACAGTACCTGCAGTCTGGGCAAGGCCAACATAAAAATCTGCATTGGTCAGGATTGGCGGTGTCGGGAATGGGAAGTTAATATTAGTATTAACATTTGAGGTTGTGAGTACAACATTCGCTGATTGTGCAATAATGTTTCCGAGATTGTCCATGATCACAGCGTAAACAGTGTTTCCGACGCTGGTTGGCGTACCGCTCCATATCCAGGCATTGGCTCCGGGGATTACACCGGTACCGGTCATATGGTACTTATTTGCCCATATTCCTGTTCCTGGATAAGTAAATCCGTAAGAATTCTGAAGGGTATTGGTGTTACAATAGGAAAAAAGGTTGGTGTTCACCGTTACAGGAATGGTTCTTGTATTGTTGGCAGTGTAGTTTTCTCCTGATGCTGCAGAAGCAGTAGCAATAGCATTCACATTTCCCAAACCAGTAGGAGACCAACCTGTAAAACTATACGTTGCACTCGTATTTGCGGCCAGGGTAAGGCTTGATTGCGTGGAATTATAGGATGGAGTGGAGTTAATTGCGAGATTCAGGTTAAAAGTAGCGGAAGCTGCAGATGTGTTTGAAACCCTGACGCCTACCAGAGTAGGTATTCCGAAAGGAGTAGGATCTTTTTCCGTTGTGTAAATGTTGGTTACATTGAGAATATCAACTAATGTATTATTCGTAAAGAGTGTGGCGGGACGATATGCAGTGAGGGACAGCGCTGTTGACGAGGTAGTGCCCTGATAGCCGTAACACATGGATGCCTGGTTGGTATTGCAATAAGAAACTAAAGCAGCTGTGGTGGGGCAGGTTCCGGCAGGATTGCTGAATTCCCAGGCTACATAAACAGCTCCTCCTGTGTAGGTAAATGAAGTTCCTCCTACAAATGGGATGCTGTATGTTCCAACAGCAATAGGAACGGTCCAGGTAGAGTTTGTACTAACTGTAGTAAATCCGGCCGTTGTCCAGGTTGATCCAAGTGTATAGGTCGCATCAGTAGTGTTTCTCAGATAAATAACAAGTGTTCCCGTTTGGGTTCCAACACCTGCTGTGGCGATAGTAAAACCGATAGCATCGATTGTAGTACTAGATGGAAAACCGCAGGCAGCCATTTCGGCGGCGGTAATCAAATATTCTTCCCGTTGGTAGCGGGCAGAAGTGTTACGCGGTATACGGCTATTTGCAGATGTACCACCTGTGCTTGGTAAAGCCCAGGCAGACATTGCATCTGTTGGCGGGGTGTTGTATTGCCCCCAGGGAGAGGTTGATTCTGTTGATTCGCCACCATCGGTTAGTCTGGGGCTCATCTTCATTGTCTGCGCCATGCTTAATCCGCATGAGAGCAGAAAGACAAATAATGAAAGGAACAATTTTTTCATAATAACAGGTTTAAAGGTTTAACATTAATTTATTTTTCAGGGAAAAAATATCTTGATTCTTCTTTTGGAAGAGAGGGAAGGGAAAAATTGTTTGTTGCACGCGTAAATCCATAAGCAGAGGTCTTTAGGTTACAAAAAACGTACATTCAACAAGGAGGCAATCCTTTAATTTTAAACTGCAGTATAAAAACCCCGGAAATGGAAACACCTGGTTTTGTAAAGTTATACTTTTCGCAGCTTATGCGGTGTAGCTGGAATTAAAAGAAAGATTTTACACTTATTGGGTCTTTCATATTCCGGGCAAAAACGATTTTAGCAGGTCATAGTTCACAAACTGTGTAGCGTATGATTTTTTATAAAAAGCAAATATAACACTTTTAATACTGGAATGCGGGTTTTTTACCAAAAACCGAAAATATATAAACCACACAAATAGTATAACGTATTTGGTTGAAGTCCAACATCCTGAACGGATTCATAGCAAACTTCAGGCCTTTTTATCTAATCTCCTGGCAACCAGCATTATGTTCTGATAATGTAAAATGAGTTTAATAATTTTGTGTTATACTTTCGGACAGTCTGTTTATTGACAATCTAAACAAACCGGTTAAAAGCTTTAAAATCAGCGAGATAAAAGCAGCATTAAAACCGGACAGGGTTATCTGAAAACGGACACAATGTGTTTCGCGCGAAAGTGGACATACATTGCAGATTATTAAGGAGTTATCACGCCAATGGCGGAGTCGGCATTGTTACCTGCAACAGACAGATCTGAACCATCAATTAATCCATCACCATTAATATCTTCTGGAATATACCCGGCGGTTGCGAAATCTGCCTGGTTACCAATTCCGGATAAATCGCTCCCATCCACAATTCCATCCTGGTTTGAATCACCACCATAAAGTACAGGTGTTCCGTTAGTCTTCACGCCCATGTTGTTACCATAAGCTTTTAACGGCGAGTCGAAGGAATAATTTATTGTGCTTCCGGCGAAAGAGACTGGATTTGCACTCCATGTTTCAATGCTGTTCCGGTGTTTGATAGCAATGTAGTAATTGCCACTATAAGTTGCCGGCAACAAAGAAGCAGATGTGCCATTGGTATTGAGGGCAACATTATTGATAGTGTGTACAACATTATAGGGTGAAGTGTTGTTTCTCAATTCGATTGACATCTGGTCTGCCACATTACCCAAGAAATGGTCACCAAAGGCGTCCTGCGCTTTATTTAAACCGCTGCCATTGTACAATCCATCAAGGAACACATTCACATTGAGTGTTTTATTGTTGGCAATAACTAAAGTTTGTTCAGGAGCAAAAGCTGAACCGGCAAAAGCATTGTCAATGGCCTGCACGCTCCAATAATAAGTGCCTTCAGAGAGATTTTTTATAGTAAAGAAAGTCCGCATATTCATATTTCCTATCTGGACAACATTCCGGAATCCGGTCATAGTATTAGCCATTGGGGAACATATCTCAGAGCCCCCTGGTGTTGTTCCTATCCGGAGGTTATAAGTCAGTCCGGCTGAAGGAGTCTGGCTGTCGGTGGAGGCATTCCAACTCAGGTTAACATTATTTCCCGTTCTCAAAGAAGTCAATCCGGATGGAATTGTGGGCAGAGTGTTCGTAATGGTGGTATTATTCCGGTAAAGTTTTGATGTATAAACTCCGCCTGCAGTTCTACCCATGGCAATAAAATCCAATTTCCCGTCATTATTATAATCGCCCCAAGCAGCGCAAGATCTTCTTAATCCAGGAAAGCCTAACCCCGTTACTTCCTCAAATACATCATTCCCGTTATTCCGGAAAATCGTAGTAACCATAACCGATCCAGTTGAATTAATCTGGCCGATAAGCAGGATATCCAGATCGCCATCATTGTCGTAATCACCCCAGGCAGCTTTTCCATAACGTATAGGGATAAGTGGTGCACCTATGTCAACAAATGTCCCATTGTTGTTTTTATAAATGATGGTGTGAAGAACATCAGAATTATCACTGCCACTCAATAAAATATCCAGGTCACCGTCCCCGTCATAATCACCCCAGGCAGTAGAGCTTGTACGTAATCCAGTAAGAATCTGGCCGGAATTGGAAAATGTTCCATCACCGTTGTTATGGTATAATTTTGTGATATAATCGAAACTGCCAATCCTGCCGGTTAATAGTAAATCAAGGTAACCGTCATTGTCATAATCACCAAATGCCAAAGCGCCGTCAGAGATTGGGTCAAAAACAATAACAGGGGTAAATACGCCATTTCCATCATTCCGGTAAAGGTTACAAACAGCATTGGAGGAATTATCCGATCCGCCCAAAACAAGGTCCAAATCTCCGTCGTTATCATAATCTCCCCATGCAATTTCCGGGGCAACCATATCCGTAAGACCGGCAGTTGTAACTTCTGTGAAAGTCCCGGGACCGGTATTGCTATATAATCTGGTTTGACCAACGACTGTTGGTGTTGATGTAAAATTTCCTCCAAGGATCAGGTCAATAATGTTATCGTTATTGTAATCTCCCCATTCGCCAGAGCTATTACCAACCTGGGTAATGGGTGCGGCAATATCTGGAAATGATGCTTCTCCGCTATTCATAAAAATTTTTGCTACCCGGGGAATACTTGAGCCGTAACCCGTCATAAACACATCAAGGTAGCCGTCATTGTTATAGTTTCCCCATGAACAGTTTCCGATATATAAGCCTGGAAATGTTGCAGTTGTCACTTCTGTGAATAACTGGGCATTTATTTGAAAAGCCAGTGCTATTAATATTATGATAACTAGGAAATGTTTTTTCATAATTCTCAATCTTTTTTTAAAAGGTTTATTTGAATTTGAGGAAGATCCTTTGATATTTGAGTTGGCTGTTACAAAGGGTCATAAATTGAATTTTTTTTCACCAAGAACCAAGAAACAAAGAAATCAAAATCCGTGATTGACTTCTTTGTTTCTTGGCAGGATTGAAGTGTCTTTTTAGAAAGTACAATGAAATTACGGAGTAATCACGCCAATTGCAAAACTGCCATTATTCTCTGCTAAGGACAGATCGTCTCCGTCAATCAAACCGTCTCCGTTGACATCCTCTTGCAGGTAGCCAGAATCGGCTGTATTCGCCAGGTTTTGAATAATGGACAGATCGCTTCCTTCAATGAGTCCATCCGGGACGGCATCGCCACCAAAGATAAAAGCAGCTCCATCGAATGAGATTCCCATATTGTTTCCATAGGCTTTCGCTGGTGAATCAAAATTATAGTTGATTGTACTTGCCGCAAACGAAATAGAATCGGCTGTTGTAGTTTCGATGCTATTGCGGTGATTAATAGTTATATAATACCAGTCTTGGTTGATTCCGGGTACATTAACAATAGCAATCCCGGAAGTACTGAGTTTAACATTTGTAGCTTGATACTTAATGATGGAGTAATCAGATGCTTTATGTAGTGAAACGTTGATGAGATCAGCAGTATCTCCTTGAAAATGAAAACCAAATTCGTCAGATGCGGTCCTTAATGAACCAGGTCCTGCATAAAGCCCTTCGAGAAGAACTGTGATATTTAAGAGCTTTATCGGAGGTGTAACCAGCCCACCTGCAAATTCATCTGCGCCAACATCCGGAGCAGTTGCAGGATGGAATAGATTATTTGGATAGCCAGGATTAGGATATCTTGCATCACCATCAAAATCATCAATGATATTTACCGGCGAAGAGATGACTTGTCCGCCACTTTCGCATAAAGTGTTCACACCTGATTGCATATGAAGATTATATGGAGAGAGGAGAACATTGTTAAATGGAGGGTTTTCGGTAAA
>CAIWTA010000300.1 GCA_903915465.1 uncultured Bacteroidales bacterium
CAGGTGGACCTCTAACCGGATCAAACCGCTCGATGGTTATTTTTATTAAGGCCATGAATCTCATGACAGGCCTGTTCAACGATAGTGAATGTTTTTTTTCTTAATTTAGTTGTTGCATTTTCCATAGTATAGGGGTTTTATTATTTTACCTTTATACTACTCTTTGCCTCAAAAAGCTATCCCGTTCCGGGTTTATCCCGGGACGGGATTTAGTGCAACACTGCCTAAGCTGCCAGGGCTGTACCGGCACACTAGGCCCACCTAAAGCGCAGGCAGGGAACGTTATGGGCAACTGCGAGAGTAGCGCGTAACGAACGGGGTAAGCAAATAAAAAAATAAAAATAATAAACTAATTGCGGAGGCATCACTCAAAAACAAAGTGAAAAAACTTTACACAATTATTGCTTTAACTTTTTTAATTACAATTTGTAAAGCACAAATCCCAAATCCTGCTTTAATTGGTTATTGGCATAACTGGACTAATTTCAATGCTCCTTACATTCAGTTAGATTCTATTGATAATCGTTATATTGTAATTGAAATAGCATTTGCTGTTCCCACATCTTCATCAGATATGAATATGCTTTTTGTGCCGGAGGTAGTTACACCAAGTGTATTTACAACTAAAATTCAAACATTACAAAGCCAGGGAAAAAAGGTTTTGATAAGTATAGGAGGAGCTACCACAAGTATTGACCTTACTACTACACTAAATAAAAATGCTTTTATAAATACAATGACTGCCATTATCAACACTTATGGATTTGACGGCATTGACATAGACATAGAAAATGGAAACTCCATATTAATAAGTGGTGGAACGATAACTGCACCCTCCAATATTGCACAAATCAATTTAATAGACGCTATAAAACAAATAATGGCAAACTATCGTTCGTCCCATTCTCAAAAACTTTTACTTACAATGGCTCCCGAAACGGCTTATGTACAAGGGGGGCAATCAGCTTTCGGAAGTATATGGGGAGGATACCTGCCAATAATAGATGGGTTAAGAGATTCATTAGATGTTTTGCAGGTTCAGCTTTATAACAGCGGTTCAATGTATGGCATAGATGGAAATATTTATACACAAGGAACTGCTGATTTTATTGTAGCAATGACAGAAGCCGTTATACAAGGATTTAACACATCAGGAGGAATGTTCACTGGATTGCCTGCCAACAAAGTAGCAGTAGGATTACCAGCTTGCGCAAGTGCTGCAGGTGGTGGTTTTGTAGATTCAGCTACCGTAAAAACTGCAATAGATTATTTAAGAGGAAATGGTTCTCAACCCGGCACATATGTTTTATCAAATTTAGGCGGCTATCCTTCATTAAAAGGTATGATGACCTGGTCTATAAATTGGGATGCAGTTAGCACTTGTGCAAGTGTATATCAATATGCAAATAATTATGAAAATATTTTTGGTGTTACAATTCCCATTTCAAACCCTTTATCATCAACATTCTTGGAAATTTATCCCAATCCAACAAGCGGACAAATTACTATTCTACTTCCAACAGACAACGCTACGATTACCATTACAGACATACTTGGACAACAGATACTAAAAACACAAGCAACACAAAAGAAAACCAACTTACAACTTGACAACAACGGTGTTTACTTAGTTTACGTTACAACAAAGCAAGGAACAATAGCAAGAAAACTAATTGTAAACCGCTAACAGAAGGGAAAAAACGCAGCAGCCCATAATCGAGTAGGCTGCCCCGCCGGCATCGCCGGAAGGGAGAGCCTCTCACACCACTGATGTGCGACAAGAAGTCGCTTAATATAACCGTTTAACGTTCTTTGAATGATCAAACCTTGTGTTCCATCACAAGTAGCCTACGGACACGTGCATACCGGGTAACTGGTGTGTGCGAAGCTGTCCAGACAATATAGCCTGTAAAGAAATTCTGTGAAGAATTTCTGTTATGTTATCGCTGCAACATAGAGGAGTTAGGCTCGACCGGTATGGTCAACAAAGGTGAACTGCTGATAAATGTCGTGAAGTGAAGATAACGAAAAGCGATGACACGCTATGACCAAAAGGTAAGGGGTACAGATAACAGGTGTTTCGGTTCCGGTTACATGGATTATGATTCCCCCGGCAAAGAAGTGGAAAGCAATTGAGCAACTATCCATCAAAGGATATAAAGCAAAACCGCTGAAAAGGAAATCCATTCCAATGAAAAACAGCAAGATGATGCATCTTGGCCTTCCAACCATAAGAGTTAGGGGCATGCAGGCCTTATTCAAACTGGCGCTGAAATCAATAGCAGAAACCACAGCCGATCCAAATTCATACGGGTTCATACCAAAACGCTCGTGTGCCGATGCTATTCAACAATTCCACAATGCACTATCCCAAAGTAAATCGGCTCAATGGATTCTTGAAGCAGATATCAAAGGATGTTTTGACAACATCAACCATCAATGGTTGTTGCAAAATATCCCGATAGATAAAATGATACTGCAACACTGGAAAATAAGGTCAAACCTCTTGTTGAAAAATTTCTTGACAAAAGAAGGTTGCTTTTATCACCGGAAAAAACTAAAATCACCCATATCTCCTAAGGTTTCGATTTCCTTGGCCAGAACATAAGAATGTATTCCCAAGGGAAACTCCTTATCAGCCAATCGAAAGATGCAATCAAATCGGTGAAAGAAAAGTTGAAGAGAATAATTGTGAAACACAGGGGGTCACAAGCAGCAGTCTTAATCCGAAACCTGATCCCGGTCATCACCGGTTGGGCAAATTATTACAGGCACATCTGTTCTAAGAAAACATTTTACAAATTAGATAGAATCCAATGGCGCAACATCTGGAATTGGGCACGATGAAGGCATAATAATCTTGGTTACAGGCAAATCGTTTACTGTTATTTATGAGTATTGGCAATATAAAATGGCAGTTCTTCGGCAAATTCGATGATGGCAAGATTATCTTGCTCCGTATGCTTGCCTGCTTCCATATCAAACGTCACAAACTGATAAATGGGAACGCCAATCCTTTTGACCCATCTTGGGATTATTACTTCGCCAACAGGTTAAGATTTAGATATGTGGACTGAATAATTTTGTATATTGCAGGGTAGTTTAATCCGCCTTGTGAGAGCTTGAGCCGTATGATGGAAAACTATCAAGTACGGGGCTTAGGGGACAAGGGTGGTGTAACCCGCCTGCGTTACCCGACAAATCATCTTATTGATATGGAAAAAACTAACAATAAAATAATTATTCGCCGATTTATCGAGCAAATAGAAAATACAGGAGATGTAACAAATATCAGGGAGTTCATATCAGAAGACTATGTAGAAGTATATGAAGGTAAACGCTACCCAATCGGAATAAATGGAGCAATAGATCACATGCTCGGTGTACGACGGGTCTATCCCGATTTAAAACTGACCATAGAAAATCAAATTTCCGAAGGTGAATGGGTAGTGACAGTATATTCGGTTACGGGCACATTTATGGATGAATGGTTTGGTATGAAACCTACCGGCAAACCAATAACTTACACCGGTGTAAATGTTGACCGGATCTTGAATGGTAAAATAATTGAACATGGAGGTGCTGCAAATCTCCTGGATCCATTGCTAAATGCAGGGGTAATCGAAAAGAAAAAATGAAACACAGCCCATAAATCAAAAAATTTCGTAACATGAAAAAAGTAATTATCCTATTAGGAACCTTTATACTCCTATCTTGTCGATGTGTCTTTTCTCAAAGTAATTTGGAAAACAAATACGATGTGAAACAATATATCCTGAACCTGCAGATTAGCAACACATCCACAATATTGAGTGGAAATGTAATAATGAATGCTAAGGTAACGGCAACAAGTTTGGATACCGTTGCCGTGGAGTTGATCAACACGATTACAAGCACGACATACATGATTGTTGATTCAGTATTTATCAATGGATCACCCGCTTCTTTCCAGCATATTGGTTACCTTGTTTTTATTCCATTGACAACATCCTTTCTGCAGAATCAACTATTCTCACTGCAGATTTATTACCATGGAAACGCGGAAGGGTGCGCTCAGACAAGTGGCAATGGCATCAGCCTGTTTAATTATACTGGCAAGTCACACACATGTTCATTTTCTCAACCTACTGAGTCAAGAGTTTGGTGGCCATGCAAACAAGATTTACAAGACAAAGCTGATTCGGTTACTTTTTATATTACAACTGATTCAACGAATAAATCAGGTTCTAATGGCATTTTAAAATCAATCGAATCTTTATTAAACGGGAAAGTGAAATATAAATGGGAAATAAAACATCCAATCAGCCCTTATCTGGTATCTTTTGTTGTTGGTCCAATGACCGAGAACATAACCTATGCCCATCTTCCAAGCAGTCAGGATTCTGTTTTATTGCAGAGTCTTTTATTTCCCGCTTCAAGTAATTATCAAACTCATTTAATAGCCATTGAAAAGACCAAACAGTTGATATTTTTATTTTCTGAACTTTTTGGAACATACCCGTTTCAGGATGAAAAGTATGGATACTGCGTAGTAGGTACGCCTGTTATTGGTATGGAAAACCAGACATTGTGCACCATGGGCTATCAATCCCTGGATACCACATCGACGTTATATTATAATTATTATTTTTGGTTTATGACTGCACATGAACTCGGTCATCAATGGTTTGGTGATGATGTAACTTGTGCAGGATGGAATTATGCCTGGTTATGCGATGGATTTGCGTCTTATATGGAGTATGTCGCCTTACAAAATCTCGAATCACAGACAAAAGCTGACTATTGGATTCAGAATGCCCATACCGAAGTGATATCACTTCCAGGAGGCAGCGTATACGTTCCTGACTCCTTGGTCAATATAAACAATATTTTCGATTACAGGCTTATTTATAAGAAAGGGGCATCAATCCTTCACACACTACGTTACGAAATTAATAATGATTCATTATTCTTTGAGGTATTAAGAAACTATCTTTCCACATATGCATTTTCTATTGCAACTGCTGATGATTTTAAGCAAGTTGCTGAAACAACTACTGGAATTAATTTCACTGACTTTTTTAATCAATGGTATTATGGTCAAGGTTACCCGACTTTTGATCTTAATTGGAATCAGCATAATGACACGTTAATTCTTACCTCAAATCAAACAACTTCAACGGCAACAACAACTTTATTTAAAACACATTTTGATGTCAGGATCAATTATCTTACAGGTGATAGCTTGATCCGGTTGTACCAGGGTTCAAATGACGAAACCTATAAAATTTATTTCCCGTACACCGTAACTTCTATCGAATTTGATCCATATTTCTGGTTGATTCAACAAAATTCCATCACTACCGGAATCATTGAAAAAAATAATTCCAATTTGTTTGGTGTATTTCCGAATCCGGCGAAGGATCAAATCACAATTGTAGTAAAACATGAAAACATCTTGAAGAATACGATGATTTCAATTTTTAATATTGAGGGACAATTACTTTTGCAACAACAAATAATGACAGATGTAACAGAAATTAATATAAGCGGATTTGCAAAAGGTGTTTATATAATAAAATTGAGCAATAACGAAAAATCAGACGTATCAAGGTTTGTGAAAGAATAATAATTTACAGCCCATAATAAATAAGGTTTCCTGTGATACGCTTTTCAGCACTTAACATTTAGCCACGTTGCACGGAATCCCGTTCCGCACGTCCAAGCAGTTTGTTCGTTATGGATTTTAAAACAAATTGAGTTACTCAGAGGAAGGTGAATCCGGAAAATATTATC
>CAIWTA010000301.1 GCA_903915465.1 uncultured Bacteroidales bacterium
AGACGTCGAAGGCTGCTTATCTGGCGACTGTTATTCTTTTTGATTATTGTCTTTCCCATAGCTTATCGATTGAATTATCTAGGATTTTTAAAGACCCGCCTTTTGAAATTCATGTAAAGAAAATCGAGGAATGAGCGTCAAAAGCTGCGGACTGTTTGAGGAGCGCAGTATGGAGCAATAAGGCTTATCATTAATCTGTTGCAGTTGCTCCGGATGAATACCTAAGCACTCAAAATGGGATTCCTGAACTTGATGATGAACTCAGTCCCATTCTGACGAATTATCTCAATACTTCCATCAATCTGCTCAACCAGCAACCGCACGATAAACAATCCAAGCGATTTTTCAGATTCCATAGAAACCGTTAATGGAAGACCAATTCCATTATCCTGGACCATGACAGTAACCAGATTATCTCCCTCATTTATTAAGTGTATCTGGATCTCACCTTCGCTGAATGACGGAAAGGCGTATTTGAAAGCATTAGTGAGTAGTTCGTTAACAATAAGGCCGAGGGGAAGTGCTGTTTCAATTTTGACATCCATCGGATCAAGATGGGTTACCAAATGTATCTTTTGTTCCTTAAAAGATGATTTAATGAATGTATTTAGTGAACGAATATAGGGAGCCAATGGAATCCTGTCGAGTGTTTCCGAAAGGTAAAGATGCTCATGGATCAGTGACATCGACCGAATCCGCATCTGGATATCCTTGATAACACGATTCAGAATAGGATCAGTATATTTTCGCATCTGAAAATTGAGCAGACTGATCACAATTGAAAGATTATTTTTCACACGGTGATGGATTTCGCGCAACAACACTTCCTTTTGTTCTGAACTTTTAAGTTTGAGTACCTCTACTTCCCTTTCCACAGATCGATCACGGATAAGCGTAACGACCTTATTGACTTTTCGATTTTTTAATATTGGAATAATTCTGCATTCAGCGTAAATAATTTTGTCAAAAAGATCAATCTTTTCTGAAATGACCAATCCAGCGGCACATTGAAATACATGCTCAATCGCTTCGATGATGGTGTGGGAGATAAAAGGTGTTTTGCCGGTAATTTTTTTTCCGATATAGTCAGGCGACAATTCGTTCGTGTTATATTTCTCCCTGAACGATTTATTTATTGTCACCAGACGAAGGGATTCATCCACAACAAATACCAAGTCAGGAACAGCATTAAGTGTATCCCTGTATTCTATTTCAGAACGCCGTAAAGTTTCTTCTGCCTTTTTGCGTTCATTGATATCCTGGATGATCCCGATCAGTTTTACCGGATTACCCTCAGTATCAAAGCGTAATTCACCACTTCCCCAAACCCACCGTCTTTCGTTGTCATTCGCCCGGATAATCTGGTATTCCTTATCGAATGGTTGCCTTTCCAGGACGACGTAGTTAATAAAATAATCCTCCATTTCTGCCCGATGTTCGGGAACAACCAGGCTATTCCATGTTTCTAAGGTTTTTTCAGAATCTTTATCAATGCCGAAAATATTATCAAGGACTTCTGAACATGTATATTTGTTATCTTTAATATCGAAGGTATAAGATCCAAGTCGACCGATACGCTGTGATTCCTTCAGCCAGTTTTCACTTTCAATCAGCAGGTTATGCTCTTTTCTCCGCTCAGTTATGTTGCGAATAAAAGCCCACATCCCTTCATTTTCGCCGGTTTTATTCTTAACTAATACGGTTCTCAGCTCGATTGGGAAAATTGTGCCATCTTTTCTTCTGTATTCTTTTTCGTAAACGTCAGAATATCCGTTAATAAGAATCTGATCTTCAACAATCTTTTGTTCAAAATCATGCCATTTTACAGGAGTAAGATCTTGATAAGTCACATGCGAAAGCTCCTCTGCTGTGTATCCCACCATCTTTTGGAATAATTCATTGCTGTCCTTTATGGTTCCTTGCATATCAACATAGACGAAACCGTCCATGATACTATCTTGCAATCTCCTGTATTGAAACACAGATTCGCCCGGTGGAATAAAAATTTCCCTCTTGAGCTTTTTTTGTATCAATTTTCGCGATGAAGCGACCGCAGATATTGTTTTTTCTTTCTTCATCCGGGTATCTAATCTGATCAGATGTAATCAATGAAAAACGCAAATCAAAGATAATGGATATAATTGGTTTTTATATTCAGGCATATGATAAATATATATTAGAGGCAAAGTCATAATAGAATCAAAAAACCCTGAGGCTGTCTCAGGGTTGATGCATGTGAAAAGAAAAGTGAGCTACAGGTTATTTGATAATAGTAACCTTTTTCTTTTCTATGACATTTCCGGCTTTCATCTCCAAAATATATTCACCGGCCTGGAGGCTGCCAGTGTAAATAGTAAATGTTTGTCCGCCGGGTTGAACGATTCCTTTGTTATAATTTGCAACAATCCTTCCGGAAAAATCATACAGTTTGAAGCAAACGTTTTCTGATTGGCCAAGATTAGGGCATAGGTTCAGATAATTGGTTGCAGGGTTTGGATATACTGTAAGGAATGAAGAAAGCGAGTTATTCAAATCTCTTGTGCTGGTGGGCCATGTAGAATAATAAGCCATGGCATTATATGCCAGCCCTGAATAAAATTCAAGCGGGTTACCCGCATTGTTCAGACCGATATTCAAATACCATTCGCCTGCTACCCAATTTCCCCCGTTCCAGCCAAAACCATCACCATTAATCATGCTGTTCTGATAAGAATATGCAACCTTTTTATAATTTACCCATCCATTGGCATACCTCCATAGCTGCCAGATACGGGAAACAGAATTTCCACTCTCATCGTAAGTAAAAGTGCCGTTCGAATAATTCGTCCAATCTCCATCGCCGTACCAATTCTGGTTTAAATAAGTCAACTCATTCCCATTATTGTCGTAAGTGTATGTGGTTAACATAGAATTCTCCCAAGCAGGATCTTGCCAGCCCTGTTCCAGCCATGTTAATTGGTTTCCGCTGCTATCATATGTGTAAATATCTGTATAGCCATTTATCCAGGCTGCTCCATCCCAGTATTGATAAAGATAGCTCAAATTGTTACTGCTTGCATCAAAAGTCCACGTTTCAAGATTGGAATTGCCCCAAACAGCTCCGTCCCATTCCTGGTACAGGCAAGTCAGTTCATTACCGGTTACATCATAAGTAAATGTTGACATGCTCATGTTATCCCAGCTTGCGCCATTCCAATTCTGGCCCATAGAAGTTAACATGTTTCCGGTTCCGTCATAAGTATAGGTTAAGAAGTTAATGTTTACCCAGTTCGCGCCATCCCATTCCTGGTCCAGTTCGGTTAAGATACTTCCGTTGACATCATATGTAAACGTACCCAGGTTCATATTTACCCAGATACCACCATCCATATCCTGAAGAAGGTTAGTAAGCATATTTCCATCTGCATCGTATGTATTTGTGATAAGACTCGAATCAACCCAACTGTTGTTTTGCCAATCCTTCAGAAGTGAGGTAAGCTCATTCCCGTTTACATCAAGTGTATTGATTACATGGAAATCATTAACCCAGCCGGATGGCCACAAATACTGACGACGATAAGACAGCGGGGTTGCAAGGCTGCCGTATGTATAAACCTCTTTCATGCTTATGGCTGCGGTGGTGTATGAAATTATAGTATCCGGGTGAGGGGCGCTCAGAGTACCAGACAGCTGTTTAATGAGGCATGGATGTTTGAACTCCACGACCTTTGAAGAAGAAGGTTTTTGAATGGTCTTAATGGCTGTTTTTACCTGGGGGTTTTTTATGACATATTTCGAAACATTTTGGGAAACAACACTTCCCGATGAAAATAGTCCCCCAATGATGAGGATTACAATAATTAAGAATGAGTTTTTTGTTTTCATAGATGTTCCATTTAATTGTTAAACAATGATTCGTTGGTTAGGTTTATATTTTAGGGAGAATTCAGGAATTTTACTATTGAAGTGCTAAAGTATATAAATATTCTAAAAAAGCAAGGATAATATGTTGTCATATAATATTTTTGAAAACCACAAAGCAATCGCTTTAAAATTCTTGAGAGGCGATCACTTACCTGAATTGTGATAGGAAAAAAGAGTGCTAATTGACTATCTTTGCTCCCTCATTCAATTCAATGGCCACATTATTACAAGTCGAGAAGCTGGCTAGAAGCTATGGCGAAAAAATTCTTTTTGAGGATATTTCTTTCGTCATCAACCAATACCAGAAAATTGCCCTGATAGCCAGGAATGGTGCCGGAAAGACGAGCCTGCTAAGCATCATAGCCGGGAACGAGCCTTCGGATGAAGGAACTGTGACTTTGTTCAACCAGGCTTCGATGCAGTACCTCCGCCAGGAGCCGGAACTGAGCCTTCACAATACTGTTTTTGAGGAAGTATATAGTGCATCCAATGAAATTCAGAAAACCATCCTGAATTATGAAAGAGTTATCCAGGGACAGGATAAAAAGGAGATTCAGCATGCCATGGAGCAGATGGATGCCATTCAGGGCTGGGAATATGAGACCCGTATCAAGCAAATCCTTACACAGCTCAAACTTCCCGATCTTGAACAACCGGTTTCAGAACTTTCAGGAGGACAACGAAAACGTGTTGCCCTTGCAAAGATCCTTATCACTGAGCCGGATTTCCTTATCCTCGATGAACCCACGAATCACCTGGATGTTGAAATGATCGAATGGCTGGAAGAATATATATCGCAACGCAATCTCACGATCTTTATGGTTACCCACGACCGGTATTTTCTTGATCGGGTATGCGATGAGATTCTGGAGATGGAAAATGCTGCTGTGTACAGGTATAAAGGCAATTATTCTTATTTCTTAGAGAAACAGGCAGAACGAATCGGAAATCAAAACAAGGAAACCGAAAAAGCGAGGAACTTATTGCGGAAAGAGCAGGAATGGATGAGCCGTATGCCAAAAGCCAGGACTACCAAGTCGAAGGCCAGGATTGATAGTTATTATGAAATTAAAGAAAGATCTGAAAACACGGTCCATGAAAGCCGGTTCAACATCCACATCGCGGGAACCCGGATGGGAAAGAAGATCCTGGAATTAAACGACGTTTCGTTCAACTGGAATGACCTGAAAATGCTTCAGGGGTTCACATACACATTCAAACGGTTCGAGAAGATCGGGATCATTGGGCGAAACGGATCAGGAAAATCCACCTTCTTAGATATTGTTACCGGGAAGCTGAAACCGCAAAAAGGTTCGGTACAGACGGGAGAAACGATCAGTTTTGGCTATTATAAGCAGGAGGGTATCAACTTTAACAATGATACAAAGGTGATCGACGTAGTTAGAGAAATTGCGGAAGTGGTCAAGCTGGGGAACGGTGATACCATTTCTGCTGCAGCATTTCTGAATTATTTCATGTTCCCATATTCTTCTCACCATCAACCTGTATATAAGCTCAGCGGTGGAGAAAAACGCCGTCTTTACCTCGTCACTGTGCTGATGAATAGTCCCAATTTTCTAATTCTCGATGAGCCTACCAACGACCTTGATATTTTGACACTCAATGTCCTGGAAGAATACCTTGCTTCCTTTAATGGTTGCGTTTTGGTTGTTACGCACGACAGGTATTTCCTGGATAAAATCGTGGATCACCTGTTTGTTTTTGAAGGTGACGGATTAATTAAAGACTTCCCCGGCAATTATACGATTTACAAAGATTACCATGACCGGAAAGTGAAAGAAGAAAGTTCTAAAAACAGGGCGTTACAGCCAAAGAAAGAGAAGCCCAAACAGGCATTATCACCGAAATTGTCTTTTAGAGAGCAACGGGAACTTGAGGATCTGGAAGGGGAAATTGCATTGCTGGAATCGAGACGGACAGCGGTAGAAGCAGCACTTCATTCGGGAATCCTTCCTGCAGAGGAGCTGATCAGTATGTCGGAAGAATTCGGGGTGATTCTGAAAGAGATCGAAGTTAAAACGGATCGATGGATCGGGTTAAGTGAGAAGTTCTGAACATTTCACTGTTTTGTTTCTTCAGGTGCAGGTATAACTGGGGTATCAGGTTCCTTGGGTTCAGGCTTGGCCGCCTTTCCTTTGAGTAAGATATTTATCCCGAATTGAAAGGAAGTATTATTTGTGCCTTTATAAAAGATCAGGCCTGGAAGATTATCAGAAACAAGGTAAAGCTGCATCGGTCCTGCAGAAATGCTTATCCCTCCTCCGAAATTCGTATATTGTCTGTTGAATAGATTGTAAGAAACGGTAAGTCCTAAGTACCTTGTCCAGTTAAACAAGTATGATACTGACAAAGCAGGATAGAAGTGATGTGCTGAGGAAATTCCGTTCAGGAGAATGTTGATATGATTCTTTTCATCAGGCGAATAAGATCCGCCAATATTGAAGCGGGCCGGAAGGTTTGAACGGTATTTCACATCATACACCGAATCGATGTGAATAAGGTGTTTTAAACTGTCGAGAACTTTTGTCCCGAATTTGCTGAAATCACTGAAAAGATCCGCAAATTCATGCATCGACATCCCGTTGTACGTAAATTCTTTGCCAGGTTCATGGCTGACGAGTGTCATTGTGCGTGAACGCCAGTTTATGAATCCAAGATCCAAAACACTTGCGTTTACGCTAAAATGATTATTTATTTGATAGTTCGCCCCGAGATCAACGGCAAATCCATTATTCCCCGGGAAGATCAGAGACGGTACACGCTGATTCAGGTATGAATCAATATCATTAATTCCTGAAGTCTGAACTTCAAAATCTGATCTCATAAGGATATTGTAGTTATCAGGATCCGTATAAAAATCAAATGTTGATTTTTTTGTTGTAACATTTATCCGGCCCGACAGGTATTTCACCGTTGCTCCATAGGTCAGCTTCTTTTTCAGTGCATACCCCGAAAATGTAAAACTCCATTCATCGTAAACGGAAGCATTCAGCGCGGGAGAAATATTCACCTGTTTCCCGTAGACCTGTGGAGTAGTATTTCCATACCAGAGCATGTAAAACAGGTTTTCCGGCAGGTAAACGTTTAGGCTGGTTCGTTCACGAATCCCAAAATTAATAAAGAAACGGTCTTTGGATATTTTCCCTCCAACTGAAAGAAAATCAAAACTGGTGAATAAGTTGATGTGATTGTTTTTCGAAATTTTATCCAGGAATCGTTCAGCTTCAAAATAGAGAGAATCATCTGCTTCCCGGGTTAATACATTGTTGTAGGAAAAAGGATTTGCAATGGTTGTGTGCATTCCGGATAAGAAAGGAATTCCAACATAAGTCTTTTGTTCCGGGATAAATGAAGGATTAAGGTAGATCCTTTGCGGAACCTTATCCATTGAATAGAGGGTAAGATCATGTTGCGGGAATACCCTGAATGTAGCCAACAACAATATCATTGTAACAATTGGAAAGACTATTATTCGTTTTTTCATCTGTAACCTCACCCTGAAAAACTGTGGATTAATGTTGATTGTTATTTTTTCCCTGTTTCCAGGTTTTTCTTCAGTTTTACCTCTGCCGAGAAGTTCAATTTAAGCGTCTGGGTAGCTTTAATCTTGACATTGGTACTTCCTTCATCAGAAGAATTCAAAACAGCCCTGACAAGAATATAATCTGCATTCACTAAGTTATCCATTCTTTGACGGTCATAGAAAAATGAAGTATCCTTCTCGCCGAACATTCCTGGTTGCGGAAGGTGGGTTACCGGATCTACAGGAGCTTCTTTGATCATAATGCAATTATTGCCTGCCATGGAATCGATTTTATGAAATGTTTTATCTGTAAAATACACCTGCATTTTTGCTTGCAGAGGAAAACCATTAACAATGTTTGTTTTAAAATTTGCACTTTCAATTTCTTTTTGTTTGTTCATTGAGAAAGCAAAGGTGTCCTGCACTGTCAGGTGATCAAAATGTCCGTAAAGTGGGAGTTTTACGAGCAGATTTGCATACATTGAACTGGTGTCGGTGAAAAAGTTAATTCCTCTTTTTGTCGGGTTTATTTCGGCTGTGATCTGATAAAAAACATAATCCGGTTTAATGTTAAAAAGCACATCCATGCTGTTACCAGTATTGGCATTTGAATAATCGACACTTTTCAAAACAGGTTCAGTGGCAGTGATAGAAGGTGATGGTACTGAAAAAACAGCATTTTCTCCCAGCTTGTCTGTAATATCCTGGCTGAAACCGGATACTGAGTTTGTTGCTTTCAGTTTCCTGATGGTTATCCGTGCAGGAACTCCGATCGAATTTACCAGTGTGATAGATGCTTTAGGATCCTCAAAATAAACATCTCCAAGTGTATATGCATTATTGAACACAGTAACTTTAACAGATGCTTGATTGGGGTTGAATGTCCTTTGTCCCAGATAGCCTTCAAACCGTCCGACTTTTGGAATTTTCAAAGTAAAATCGTCAAGAATCATATCGTTGGCAATCGGACGATCAGACTTTTTCAGCAAGCATTCGACCCGGACGGTAATTCTGTTTGGTGATGACAACAGATCAAATAAAACGTTTGAAAGGTCAATGGTATCAGATGAACTGCCGGTAATAAAAGGACCTGTTATATGTGAAAAAGGAATTCCGTTTTTTGTAGCATTAAGAAATCGTATCACGAAATGACCATCATTATTAAATGTGTTATTCATGTTCACCACAACCGTTCCTTCTTTCACCAATAATTTATCAATTTCAACATTGGGATCATTTTCAGCAAGGTTGAAAACATAATCTACAGGAGTGATATTCATGTCCTGAGTGCTGATAATCTGTTGTTCTTCAGTAGTAAACTGATGGTTGTAGGAAAACGGGAAAGATGGGATTGTAAGAAGATCTCCTGGTGAGATATGGAAGGCATTATCCCGAAAATAATAGAGCATGGAAATGTCGCCGGCATCATCAATATAAAAGTTATTCTCACCTCCGGTCTCTTTCAATGCCATCTCAAAGGTGATTCCATCCTTTACTAAGGGAATAGCAAGGTCAGGTCTCCACGTCAGGGGTTTTATCTTATTAAACTCGAAGTCTTTTTTACAACTCATGAAGAATAGCAGAAAGATGAAAGAAAGGACAAGGAATTTATAAAGTCTGATTTTCATTTTGACCGGGTTGTTTTTGAAGTTTTATAATAACAGGTTAAAATTACACATTTTTATGTCAGCTAAATGTCCTATTTTCGATTTTTGACCTATTCCGGAATTTCTCTTACCTTGCTTGTTGGCTTTTTTACGTATGTATCTACAAACGTGCCAATTGTATTAACCAACAATCGCTTTATTCTTTTTTCCTGCAACAAAATAAATTGCCAATCCTGCCAAGGTAATCCCTATTCCTGCAAGTGATTCATGAGGCCTGGAAATGAACCCATAGCCCAGGATCCATAAGTTGAGGATCAGAAACAATCCCGGCAGGAAAGGATAACCCATTGTTTTAAACGGAGGTTTCAGTTCGGGCCGTTTCCGGCGAAGCACAAAGACCCCAAGCACCGTCATGAAAGTGAAAAGATTCAAAGTAAAACCGATGATCACAATGACCTGCTCAAACGTTGAGGTAAGGATGAAAACGATGGAAAGCAGGCTCTGGAAAAGGATCGCCAGAGCAGGAATATCATTTCGTTTTTTGGAAAGCCATTTCAGTCTTGGGTAATCTTCTCCCATTGCATTATACACCCTGGGTCCGACAATGATCATAGAACTTACGGAAGAAATAAGCAAGAACGAGATGACGGATCCCATGATGACCCCTGCCTTCACACCAAGGATCTTATTGGCAAACAAATATCCTACTTCCAGTTTCCCGCTAACCTCGGCGATGGGTAATGTGAATAAAAAAACGACTGTCAGAAAAAGATACAAAAAGATTACCACGGCTGTGCCAGAGATCAGGCTTATGGGGATGTTTTTTTTCTGATCCTTAATTTCTGCAGAGATATATGCTGCTGCATTCCAACCCGAATAGGAATAGGTCACGAAAAACATGGAGACAGCGAATGCCGGGCTTATCATCTCTTTGAGTGCATGCCGGCTTGGAAGAAACCCTATGTGTGTGGAAGTTCCATAAGTAAATCCCAGTACTATCAGAAGCAGGATAAACAGGACTTTCATCACAGTCATGATATTCTGAAATGTTGCTCCGACAATTTTATTGAAAGTATGGATCAAGGAAAGTGCCAGGATCAGCACGATGGCAAACAGAACCGGTGCTGTTAATCTTTCAGAAAGGAAAAAGGAAGAAGGGAACCCCAGGGAACTGGAAAAATACTTTCCGAAAGCAATCGCAGCGGCTGCCACCGGGGCTGCAAATCCGATGGTTATTGAAATCCATCCTGCAAGGAAACCCATTGCAGGATGGTAGATTTCAGATAAAAAATTATATTCCCCACCAGATTTGGGGAGTTTCACGGCTAATTCAGAATAAGCGAAAGCGCCGCAAAGAGCGATGATCCCGCCGATGAGCCACAACATCACCAATGCAAAACCGGAAGAAAGCCCCATCACCTGAAAACCCAGGCTGGTAAAGACACCCGTACCGATCATATTGGCAACCACCACGGAAATCGCAGTATAGCGGCTGTATTTTTTCTTCATTAAAGGTTATCCTTTCGAATGGCCATCAATAAATTGGTTTCATTGAATTTTACATTATAGCCAATTTTAAATGGCACAGCGCCCGGTTTTTCCTCTTTTTCATAAGCTTCCTTCAGATCCTCCTGGTATTTGTTCTTGAATAGGTTGATGGTTCTGGAATAGGTTCCAAAAAGCCGGATCTGCCAATTTGTATGTTTAAAAAAGCGATAAGCAATTCCGGTATCATCCTGAAGGATAAGCCTGGATTTTGTTAAGATCGTTTTTCGGATGAAAGAGAAACCAGACTGATGCATCAGATAAGAAGCAGATTTGATCAGTGTCAGGCAATTTGAAGGAATATGCTGAAGAAAGTTTTTACACCCTATATTCTTTGCTAACCCTTTGTCAGAAACATCCACAGCGAAATATAACAACGATTTTCGGTCGCCCGTATTATTTTCCGTAAACCTGATTTCAACGGCTGTTCCGTAACTTTTTTGCCCTTGTGCATTCTGGAATTCCTTTAATGAATGAAATTCGCCTTCCGGGTTCATTTCTCCGGGAATCACATCCGTAATGGTATGCCCGCTGCGAGCCAGAAACAGCATCAGGATGGGTGTAACGCCATTGATGGATGCGGATTCCAGGTCTACCTTCATATCGTTTGTCCTGAAAAAACCGATAGAGGTAACATCGTCAATTGATTTGTTGAGGACTGCCAGGGAGGATTTCAGGTTTTGTTGATTCCACGATGCCGGAGCAGGAATATTTCCCGGCGACTCCAGTCCAAAGAGAATGTAATAATTGGCTTTAGGGAAAAACGCATCGGCAAAAATTAAGTCTGGTCCACTGAATGGATAGAATAACGTCCTGATCGAATCCATTGCCGTAGGAATTTCTTTAAGGCGCCACTTTTGAACGGGGTTGAGTTTTCTTCTGTAAAATTTAGCCCAGTTCGTATCTGCCGCCTTAGCGTAAATTTTCCATTCTTTTGTTGATTCCGGGGTAAGACTATCAGTACTTTTCGGCTCCTGCATCCCTGCAAGCAAAAAAGCGATTTCATTGAAATATTGTGTTTTTTTTGCTGAATCATCCGGGTTCACTTTGGACCCCGAACCGGCAGTCTGAGTTTTTGTTTCATCTTGAGAATGCGATGTACGGACAACAAAAAAACAGACTCCGGCCAGTACCAAACCAAAGCATAAACCGGATACTTTCAGGAAGCCGGAAGTAGTCATAAATAGGAATAAAAAAACGCAAATATACGCTGCATTTCCGAATTCCAATAATTGTAATTGTGGCCGCCACTTTCATCAATATGCAGGACGTGACCTAATTGGGTGCTGATGGAAGAGATCTGTGTAAAAAATGTGGTCGTTTGCTCAACCGGGACGATTTTATCTAATTTCCCGTGGCCAAGGTAAAGTGGAATTTTCAATTGTTCAGCTTTCATGAAAGGATTGTCTTTCCCTGTCCAGCGCGAAGGAAATTTCTCATAAAGACCCAGGTATCCGGTCATCAATTTGTCATCTTTCTGAAGCAGTTGGTTGTAATCGCCTGACAATGCAACACCTGCTGCAAAAAGGTTCCCGGTATTGATAGCGATTTGCGCGACGCCTCTTCCACCTGTGGAAATCCCAAAAAGGAAATTTTTGTTTACCGGCAGCAGGATCCTGAGTTTGTGCTGACAAAATGGGATCAGTGTGTCGATGACCCATTTGAGTGTAGGATAATGAACCCAATCCTCTCGTGTTTCTTTGAAATTTTCAAAGAGGTAGGCACTTTTACCCATTTCGGGACGGATAAGACAATACCCGTATTGCTTGGCCAGGTGACAAAAATCAGAATTTTTGCAGGCATCTTCCCTGTTGAAATTCCAGCCCGGAAGAACCAGTATAAACCCTTTTGCTTTTCCAGCCGGATAGGAAATATCAACTGCAACATTATTTAGAATAATGGTTGTGTCTTTTTGCAGGTCATTTCCAGGTTCACTATTGGTTATTCCCGGTTTCTCATCCTGGCCATAACTCATTTGAATTGTAAACATTGAAATTCCAAGAATAAGAAAGCAAGAAAGGGAAGCAAAGAAATTTTTAAAAGACGGGAATTGAATATTTGGTTTGTTTGGCATAGCTGGTTCAATGGCAAAAGAGAAGGACTGGAAAACAGGAGCCTAATTTAGGAAAAATTTAGGGATTTTCATTTTGCGGATCATTTTATCCCGTTTCCCGTGTAGTAAAAAAAGTTGTATTTTTGGTTGCCAAATGAGAATTATTTTTTCTTGATGGAAAATTTTGTTGTTTCTGCACGAAAATACCGTCCACAGACTTTTGATACAGTTGTTGGGCAAAGTTCTATTACCCAAACACTAAAAAATGCGATCCGCTCTAAACAAGTGGCTCAGGCGTTTCTTTTTTGCGGCCCCAGGGGTGTTGGGAAGACGACTTGTGCGCGTATTCTCGCAAAAACCATCAACTGTGTAAATCTCTCACCAAATATTGAAGCATGCGATAAATGTACATCGTGTGTTTCTTTTAATGATAATGCTTCATTCAACATTTATGAGCTCGATGGTGCTTCCAACAATTCCGTTGACGAGATCCGCAACCTGGTTGATAAAATCAGGATACCACCGCAGATGGGCGAGTACAAGGTGTATATCATCGATGAAGTCCATATGCTTTCAGCAGCTGCATTTAATGCATTTCTGAAAACATTGGAAGAACCGCCTCCCTACGCCAAATTCATTCTTGCTACTACCGAGAAACACAAGATCATTCCAACTATTCTTTCCCGTTGTCAGATCTTTGATTTTAAAAGGATTACGGTGGATGACATCGTGAAGCACCTTCAGTTTGTTGCCGCAAATGAAAATATAACTGCTGACGAAGGCGCTCTTCATATTATTGCTCAAAAGGCGGATGGCGCAATGCGCGACGCCCTTTCGATTTTCGACCAACTCGTCAGCTTTTCCGGAAATAAAATTACCTACGAAACTGTCCTTGAAAACCTCAATGTTCTGGATTATGATTATTTTTTTAAGATAACGGAACAAATTTTTCAGGGGGATGTTTCATCCACTTTACTTACTATTAATGATATCTTAGACAAAGGATTCGATGGTCAGCATTTTATTATTGGATTTGGTGAGCATCTCCGGAACCTTCTGGTGAGTAAAGACCCGGTTACAATAAAATTACTTGAAACAGCTCCTTCCATTAGGAACCGATACCTCCGGCAAGCAGCCCAATGTCCTGCAGAATTTCTTATAAAAGCACTCGATATTAACAACCGTTGCGACCTGAATTATAAAATAAGTAATAACAAGCGGCTTCTCGTTGAGCTTTCGTTGGTGCAGCTGTGCATGTTATCGAATCCAGCAACCAAAGAAGCGGCTGAAAGACCAACAGATAAACCCTCCTCCCATAAAAATCCGGCTACGCCCAAAGAGGAGTCTATCACTCATGGACTTTCTGCACAAAACCTTCCAACACCAGATTCAATCAAAGAAACCAAGAAATTCTCTGGTACTTTTTCAATTAAGGAATCCAAAGAAAATCAATCAAAAGAATCTGTGCCGGTCCTCGTTTTATCTGAAGAGGAAATAGCCTTACGTCCTGCTAATCTGTTTACAATTCCACAGCTTGAGAAAGTGTGGGATGAGTTCACCAAAACATTAGAATCGGACTTCCCCCACTTGTATACAACTTTGAAGAAGCATAGGCCAATACCAAGGGAAAATTTTTTAATTGAATTTTGTGTTGATAATAAGCTGCTTGAAGATGCCCTTGTCCAGAAAAAGAATGATCTCCTTCAATATCTGATGATTCACTTGAACAATTATAAAATCAGTCTGCAAACAATTGTTCCGGAGCAACCTGTTGGCAATAAACCCTATACAACCCGCGAGAAATTCACCCGGATGGCCGAGAAGAACCCCACTCTTCTGGATTTGCGCGAGCAGCTGGATCTTGAAATCGAATGAAAAGGCGGGTGACTGGTTCTCCAAATATTTACGATTGGACGATTTACGATTGACGATTAAATTTAACGATTGACGATTTTACTCATCTTCAAAGTCCATGAAATATTTGAAGTTCTTTCCTATTTGACAATTTCCCATATATTTACATACCAAAAAACAAATTACGGTCAGACGATATTATATCTATGTTTGAATATTGAGATCAACGATTGACAATTAACTAATAAAAATTCGTAAATCGTAAATTAATAAATTCATTCTGAAATCGTAAATCGTCCAATCGTAAATATTGGAAAAATATATATCAACATCAACTGAACACCAATTAACTATAATGAACCAGGAATCCGACAGAAAAGTATTTTGTATTGGTGAAACGGTGCTGGATATAATTTTTTTGGAGGATAAGCCTGTTGCTGCAAAACCAGGTGGTTCTTTAATGAATGCAGCAGTTTCACTTGCCAGAGCGGGTATCAAGGCTCAACTTATCAGCGAAATTTTCAAGGATGATCCTGGCAGGATGATCCTTCAATTTCTGATAGAAAATGGAGTTTCTACGGATTTTCTTATCCAATATGATACAGGGAATACTCCTGTTGCACTTGCTTTTCTGGACGAGGCTGCCGAAGCAAATTACATTTTTTACAAGTTCTTCCCGGAGGAAAGGATGAACCAGGAACTGCCAATCCCAAATGAACACGATGTTGTACTTTTTGGCTCTTTCTACTCGATTACTTCAGAAATCAGGGAAAAACTGAAACATTTTCTCGTGAACGCCCGTAATAATGAAGCCCTTATCATCTATGACCCGAATTTTCGCAGATCACATCTGAAGGACTTACCCAGGATTCTTCCCATGATCATGGAAAATATTTCATTTTCAGATATCGTACGTGGATCGCACGAAGATTTTCTTCATATTTTTGCTACACATAATCCAAACAAGGCATTTTTTGAAATTCAGCGATGTGGCTGTAACAACCTTGTTTATACCAGGAATGATCATGATGTGACAATCATTACAGGCAATCATAGATTCTCGTTACCGGTACCAATTATTAAACCCATCAGTACTATTGGTGCAGGTGACTCTTTCAATGCCGGGTTGATCTACGGGTTGTTGAAGGAGAATCTCGAGAGGCAGAACATTCCTCAACTGGACGGAGGTCAATGGAGAACTTTGATAAATGATGGAATCCTATTCTCGCAAGAGGTTTGTTTGAGTTTGGATAACTATATTTCTAAGAATTTTGTACAGTTAAGAAAATGATACGTTCCCTTGTTGCAAAAGGTATTTTGCGGTTATTCGGCTGGACAACCTGTAGCCTTCTTCCGGAAGGCATCAGCAAGGCGGTTCTTATCGTTGCACCACACACCAGTTATTGGGATTTTGTAATCGGCCGTCTGACGTTCGGCGCTTCCAAGGTCAAAGTCAGGGTTCTGATTAAAGAAGAAGCATTTTTTTTCCCAATCGGTTGCTTACTTCGGATGCTTGGAGGCGTTCCAGTAGCAAGGGGTAAAAAAAACAATATGGTCGAAAAAGCAGTTGAGTATTTGAGTGAACACAATGATTTAGTTGTTGTCATCACCCCTGAAGGCTCCCGACGATTGGTAAAGCAATGGAAAAAAGGGTTTTATATGATCGCTGTCAAAGCAAAAGTTCCGATCGCGCTTGGCTTTATTGACTATAAAAAGAAAATTGGCGGAGTTGGTCCTATGTTATATCCTTCCGGAGATTTTGAAAACGACCTTATTACAATTCAGGACTTTTATAAGGGCATAACCGCTTGTCATCCTGAACTCTATAATCTTTCACCGATACCTGACAATTTTCATCAACAAAAAAACCCGATATGAAACCGTCAAAACAATTAATCCAAACTTTTCTTGAAACGAAAAAGGTGGCCATTGCAGGTGTTTCTCGAGACAGTAAGAAATTTGGTGCTGTTATTTTTCGGGAGCTTAAAGAAAAAGGATTTGATGTTTACCCGATAAATCCAAATGTCGATAAAATTCACGGTGTGACATGCTATCCATCGGTTTCTGCACTTCCGTCAGATGTCGGAAGTTTGCTGATAGTTACTCCTAAACTCCAGACCCTTTCTCTTCTGAGAGAAGCAGTAATCAAGGGTTTTAGGAATATTTGGATCCAGCAGATGTCAGAAACTCCCGAAACCATTGCGTATGCTAAATCACAGAATCTGAACCTGATTATGAAACAGTGTATTTTGATGCACACTGAACCGGTTAAAGGCTTTCATAAATTTCACAGGGCGATCAACAGATTCATCGGGCTCCTGCCGAAATAGGTAATAATCCTTATCCCAAAGCGATTAGTTTGTGCCATCTTTGCGAAGATCAGTGTATAATCTGAGAAGGTCAGAGAGAAAATTCCCCCAAAATCGGATAAAACATTTGGACATCTAAAAAAAGTCCTATCTTTGCACCCTTCATAACGGGAGTTTAGCTCAGTTGGTTCAGAGCATCTGCCTTACAAGCAGAGGGTCACTGGTTCGAATCCAGTAACTCCCAC
>CAIWTA010000302.1 GCA_903915465.1 uncultured Bacteroidales bacterium
ATCACCATCAAAATCATCAATGATATTTACCGGCGAAGAGATGACTTGTCCGCCACTTTCGCATAAAGTGTTCACACCTGATTGCATATGAAGATTATATGGAGAGAGGAGAACATTGTTAAATGGAGGGTTTTCGGTAAATGAAACTCCATCACGTGGTGTAACCAATGCCTGGTAAGCCGGCAATGTTGAAAAGGGTGTTGTTCCATCATAATAGATGAGGTTGTTCGGGCCGGGAGTACCCGCAAAGAAGTCGTTATTATTCGAATTTGCCGAATATGTCAAAAGATTATTGGTAGTCCGGCGGTAAGCAACCGTATAACCAGCTGCACCATGAGCAGAGACGTTGACCAGGATGTTGTTTCTCAACGAAGTTGTTGCACCGGTTTCCGCATATAAAGCGCAGGAGCCGAAAGATGCACTTCCTGCCAATGGCTGGTCGATGTATACCGTATTATAGGACATATTGTTGGTGGTTCCTGTTCTCAAAGCATATATTCCGTTAACAGCAGGGTTGTTAATTGAAGCAGGGGCAGTCAGTCCGAAAATAAAGTTGTTGAAAATATTTGCTGTTGCTGCACCCCCGGCGGAAGTCCCATTGGCTATTCCATAAACCAGTCCGGTGGTTCCTGCACTACTGAGGTTGTAAATTTTGTTTTTATATACATTCCAGGTAACACCAGAAACAGCGTTTATCGCGGTTACGAGTCCTCCATTTGTAGAACAATCATGCAAATTGTTGGAATACAGGTTTACCGTCGGTGATTGTCCTGTATAAATGAGAACCAGAGAAGCAGTTCCGCTGTTTGTAATATTGTAGATGTTATTGTTGCAGATATACTGCGTAGTAGCCGAAGTGTTTGAACTTATTACATATGCAGTGGAAGTTCCCGGGTAGGTCGAATTATAAATAGTATTGTTATAGATTCTGACCGTATCTGCATTGGCAGTGTTTAAAATTCCATACATTGGACTGTTTGTAGCTGTTGGAAAACTGCAATTCAGGATGGTATTGTCATGAATTTTGATGCAATTAAGATTTGCAGGACCGCCGAGGTTATTCCAAATCCCGTAAAGATTCGTGCTGCCGGATCCCGAAGAAGACACTGTAATGGTATTAAATGCCATTTCGGCATTCGAATTTGTCCCGGAAGTCATTGTGATACCAGCCATACGTTTCGTAGCCCCTGTAGCACTAACGATAGAGTTGTTCATCACGGCAATGGAATCCTGGTAGGCACAATATACACCATAACAGTCGGCTGTGGTTGACCCAAAGTTTGTAATGACATTTTGCCCCAATTTCCCGACCTCATTGTTGTGGTCATAAAGGTTGAGCGTGGAAACAGAAGCAACGAAGCCAATCAGTCTTACACCAATATGGACATTGGAAATTATATTGTTGTCGAAGCAGCAGTTATTGCAGGCATCAGAAGGTGATGTAATGGCAAGTAAGGTCGTGTTTGTTGCAGTATGGTTTCCTGCGTAAATACCAGCAGCAGCACAGTTTGTACCGCTTATATTGGCCTTGTTAAGCGTAATGGTGCAGCCGGTGATAGTCACGTGCTGACAGCCATCGAAAGGAGCTGTACTTCTGGCTTTAACTAATGCATAACCCCATTCGATTGTAGTCTGCGCTGAAGCATCAACATCGATCTGGTTAAAAGTCACATAGTCAGTGCCTGCGATGATAATCCCGCCATCGGTGGTAGAAGCAGTTCCTGCAGAGACAAGAATTTTGGGGTTAGCCCCGATACCGGCAGGATCTCTTTTAAAAATAATCGGGGATGAAGCATTGGCTGATGAAACAGATAATACCAGGTTAAGTGCTGCTTCGGTATAACCAGGTGCGACCAAAAATGTTGCTCCACCAACATCAACTCCGTTGCCATTTAGAGCTGTAAATGCATCTGCTATTGTCGGGTAACTTGGTGTACCAGAAGGGATATAGTAAGTCCCTGACAAAGGTACCCCATAAGTGGCCAGATTAATGGCGACTAATGTTAATAATGCGAGTAATGATTTTCTCATAAAATAAAGTTTTAATGGGTTACAACTAAGTGAATGAAAATATATCAATGTTTTATTTCTCAGGGTTTCCAGACGAAGGCCTAACAATGATAACTGAATCATGACAACCAATTACTGGCTGACCAAGTTTATTCCAGAGAATCTATCCTTGCGGACTTACCGTTTCGTTTGTGTAGCGTATTATTTATAAAGCCAAATATAGTTCATTTTCTTTAAACGTGCACTTTCGTAAATCTTTTTTATGAGGTTTCTCGCGCAGGGAAGTTACAAGCCTCAAAGGGTTTATTTGACCTGTCAACAGCCACTTATCTTCCAACAACGAGAATACTGAATGTCCCCGGAAGTATTTTCTTTTTCCCATTTTCAATTGAAATGTCAGCACAAGGCAGATACATTTTCCGGGTCATACGGCCAAAAGTGATTGTGCGGGCATTTTTCCTGGTTTTCAAGGTTTGCAACACTTCATAAGTGTTGGGATCTTTTTGGAGCACAACAGTGAGAGACCCATCGCCGTTCGATGAGATTATTGTACGGTCTTCAGTAATGAACAAAAGGCCATCACAACCTCCACCTATTGGTATAGTATCTACTAAAGCACCGTTTGAAGAATTAAGAACAACGATTTGTTTAGATTTGCTGCAGGCAGCAAACAGGCGACTGTTTACAAGGTCAAGCGCCAAACCTGTTGGTTCTTTTCCTGGTTTCAATGGCCATTCTGAATCTACTTTTAAGGTTTTGGTATCAAACATTACAACAGTAGATTTATCCTCAATATTGCAGAATATCTTTCCTTTTCCATTTGTTACTGCAAATTCAGGTTTGCCGGAAAGTGCGGTTGTTCCGAGAATAAGATCAGTTTTAGCATCAATTGCAGTAATTGATTTCCCTTTTCCATTAAAAGTAAAAATCTTCTTGGTATAAGGATCATAGATGATGGCATCTGGATTTTGATCCGTCTTTACTTTCTTCAATACCGCCAGGGTTGTGAGATCAAAGACAATCACAGAATCAAGTTTCCCGGCAGTGATATAACCTTTATTGAATTCGCGGACACACGCGATTCCATGCACTCCGGGAGTGTTAAAGATTTGTCCGATCACCTTTTCTGTTTTAAGATCCAATACATCTACAAGGTTCCCATGTGAAATGAACAACCGATAGGTGTTATTGTCGACAGTGAGATAATCCCAGCTGCCATTTCCGGCTACCGGAATCGTTTTCAGTAGTTTATATTCAGCAGGTTTTGTTTGTGAATGTATAAACTGGCAGGAAAGCACGAGAATTATTCCTGTTAGGATAGATATTTTCTTCATGTTGGATTATTTGAAACAAAGGTAAAAAAAGTAAGACATTTCAGCCGCCCATTAAAGATTTATTTATATTTTTATCGCACTGGAAAAATCATCTTCAAACTTTCTCCTATATTGCACCGATATACTTCTTTCAAAATCCTCTCTTTCCTTCTTATTCTGAAATTTCCGGGATTCTTCTCCACCGGTCGTGCCCAGTGCCTGGAACATATTATCCGGACCAAGGATGCTTTGATGAATTTCAGATCTTTATGTATTGGTTTAAAAAAGCTTTCCTCCGTAAGAAAAGGTTGATACGATTTTCCCGACTGAAAAAGAGTAGAATTGCTATATCGGTTTTGATGGCACTTGCTAATTCACAAAATATATGCATTTCGAGTTATCTAAGGTGGAAGAAAAAATCGTCCTTCAGGTCATTGACACCTGACTCCATAAATTACTTTTTCAGGGGATTCCGGCGGTTTGGCTTCATCACTGGTATGATTGTGTTCAATCAAATTATTATATTTGGAGTCAGGAAGAAAAGGTGAAAAGTCATCACGACAATTGATTATGGGCTTAAGTATTCATTATTGTGACAGTTTCAATCCATCAGTTTCCTTGCAGGAATTAAAGGCAAAAAACCATATGAACGATGTAAGACACAAAAATTGTCATAACCACCTCAATGCATTATTCATTATTCTTGTTTTTCTATTAATAAATATTTCAAGCGGACTCTCCCAGGTCGCCCCGGATCAATATCGGATTTTTATTATAAGTGATTTCCAGGCGCCGATGCTGGCAGAGAAAATTTTCAGCAACCCCTACAGAAACGAAGAAGCCCGGGACAGTTTATTTGCAGATATAATACTTCAGCGCCCAAAGAATTTATTTCTGCTTGGCGATATGACTTCCAAGGGTTCAAAAGAAAAAGCATGGGCACCATTAGATACTTTCCTGAATTCACTGAAAAAAATAAACACTTCGGTTTATGCTATTCCAGGAAATCATGAATACATGGGGAAATCCGCTGGCATGAAAATGTTTAAACAACGTTTTGATTCACAATGTTTATATGGATATTTTGTGACAGTTGATTCTATCACCATTGTCATGCTGAACTCGAATTTCAAGAATCTTAGTGAGAGAGAACTTTCTCAACAATTGACCTTTTATAAGTCGGTCATGGATTCTCTTGATACCGATCAATCTGTAAAAGCAATTATCGTTTGTACACATCATGCTCCTTACAGCAACAGCAAAGTTGTGGGGTCGTCCAAACCGGTTGAGGATCTGATTGTACCCACGTTTGAGAAATCAGCAAAATCAAAACTCTTTATAAGCGGTCATTCCCATAACCTGGAATATTTTTCCGATAGCATTGGGAAACATTTCCTTGTTATTGGTGGTGGTGGCGGTATAGCACAATCTTTATTCCCTGTGAATAAGGGCAAATACAATGATTTGCTTATCCAGAATGCAAAGCCTTTGTATTTTTACCTGGTTATTGAAAAAATTGGCAAGTACCTGAAAATTATTGTAAAAGGATTTAAAAAAGATTTCAGATTCTTTGAATCGGAGATTGGGATTATACCGCTGAAATAAAAGAGAAAATCCTTTCCGGGAAGGGTATACATATTGAGTTGAAGCAGTTTCTGATCAGCCATTTGGGTCTGACGACCCGGCTTCAGGTTGAACTTTCGCAGGAGAACCATTACTGGTCACAGCGCCTTGGTGCCATAAGCACGCTTATGGGAAACGGTGTTGTTGCAGGTGTCAGAGATAACAGCACTGCATTTTGCAACCTGCGGGCCCAGCACCTTTCATGGATAGATACTATTCAGAGTGGACTCAATCAAACAAATTAATAAAGATCAAGCCAGCACATCAAAATAAGATTTTGCCGGGATTGCGGTCTGGTCGGTTTTTTTTGTAATTTGGCTTTTCCTAAAACTGCACAGATGAAGTTGCTTATTTATGTTCAGAAGCTTTCGGCCAGAGCTCAATATATATTTGGTCTGATTTGTCAGGATCTCCTGGGGCTTGATATTTCCATAACGGAACAAAAGGAAGAATTTTCGTTGTATGAAGGTGCTAAGTTCTCTTATGCCCAGGAACCCATTGGAAATGAGTTGTTTATTCAGAGTAACGGGTTGTTATCTGAAACTGGAATTTCCGAAAAACAAACAGATTTTATCACTTTCAATGGGATGCCAGCATTTTTTGGCACTTCAGATAAACGTTCTGTTTTTTCTTTTGATTGTTTTGCTGCTGCGTTCTATCTTGTATCACGGTATGAAGAATACCTGCCATTCAAACAGGATGAATATGGGCGGTACCCGGTCATCGAAAGTACAGCCTCAAAAGGCGGATTTCTTCGTATTCCTTTAGTTAATATCTGGACTGAAATGTTCAGGAAAGAGCTTTTGAAAAAATACCCGGATCTGCAATTCGTTGAAAGAAAGTTCAAGTTTGTTCCCACTATTGATATCGATCATGCCTTTGCTTACCGGCATCGCAACATCTTTCGTACTATTGGCGGAATTGGCCACACTATTCTTCGCAGAAGATGGAAGCAATTAGGTGTCAGGATAAAAGTTCTTCTGGGATTTGCCAGGGATCCTTATGATACTTATGATTATATACACCAGGTTCATAAAGAGAGACATTTGAAAGCTCTGTTTTTCATTCTTTTTGCACAAAGCAGCCGGCATGATAATAATGTGAGCCTTGCCAATCGTGTGTTCCGGGAATTATTAAAGAGTCTGGATCGTAGAGCTACAGTTGGTATTCATCCTTCCCTGGGCTCAAACAAGCGGTTTTCGCGATTGGAGTCTGAAGTTTCAGGACTCTCAGATGCCCTGGGGCATAAGATCTCTATCAGCAGGCAGCATTTTCTAAAAGTTTCCTTTCCAAAAACTTATCAAAATCTCATCAATGTGGGGATCAAGCATGATTATTCGATGGGTTATGCATCTGAACCAGGGTTCAAAGCCAGTATCGCTGATCCTTTTAAGTTTTATAACCTCATCAATGAAACTGAAACTGCGTTGACAATTCATCCTATTACCTTGATGGATGTGACAATGCGTGATTATTACAGGCTGGATGCCAGCACCGGAGTTGAATTTTCAAAAAGCCTGATAGATGAGGTAAAAGCAGTTAAGGGCGAATTTGTAAGCCTTTGGCACAACGAGAGCTTTTCAGAATCCGGCAGATGGAAAAGCTGGAGGCAGGTATATGAAGAGATCCTTAGTTATGCCACCAGGAAGTAAATTTTAATATGATCCATTACCTGGAACATAAAAGGATTGACTTCAACAAATGGGATCAGTGCATTCTTCGTGCCGTTAATCAACGCGTATTTGCTTTTTCCTGGTACCTGAATATTGTCTCTCCCGGATGGGAGGCCTTAATTGAGAATGATTATGAAACCGTATTCCCGCTAACCCAAAACCGTAAGTTCGGGATCAATTATCTTTTCCAACCTTTCTTTACCCAGCAATTGGGAGTCTTTTCCGACCGGCATCTTACAGAAACGCTTGTAGACAGATTTCTTCAGGCGATTCCCCGGAAATTCGTATTTATCCAAATCAATTTAAATTCACTGAATAAGGTCGACCCTGCTCGTTATTCTGTTACTTCACGGTTGAATTATGAACTGGAGCTCATTCATCCTTATGGAAGATTAATCCAGGATTACAACCAGAATACCCGTCGGAACCTGAAAAAAGCCAGTGAAGCTAATCTTCTTGTTAATCGGAAGGTGGAGCCGGATGAATTGATTAGTCTCTTCATGGAAAATTATGGGAAGAAAGAAGGGAAGCTTAAGTTTAAGGATTATGAAACACTCAGGCAACTTATAAGCTATTGTCTGAAAAATACTTTCAGTAAAATTATTGGGGTGTTCTATCCCGACAACTCTTTGTGTGCCGGCGCATTTTTACTTCACGCCAAGGATCGGATCATATTCCATTTTGCTGCATCCAACACTTCAGCCAGGGAGAACGGAGCAATGTTTCTTTTGGTCGATAGTGTCATACGCGAAAATGCCGGGAAATTCGCGATTTTTGATTTTGAAGGATCCATCGATCAGAATGTAGCGCGTTTTTACAAAGGGTTCGGAGCGAAAGAATTTACTTATCCGCAAATCACTCTTAGCCGGATGCCCCGAATCCTTGAAAACACTGTTAATTTTGTGAAGAAATTCCGGTGATCACATTTTTTGTATACTTTTGTAGAAATCTTTATCAGGACAAAGATCATGGTTAATATTTTGGGACAGACAAATTCTGTAATGAATCAGTTTGTTGCTGAGATCAGGGATGCTGAGATCCAAAAAGATCCTTCCCGTTTTCGGCAGAATTTGATACGGTTAGGTTCAATCTTTGCCTATGAAATCAGCAAAACTTTGGAATATGAAACCCGGGAAGTTGTAACTTCATTGGGAATCGCAAATGTTCCGATTCTTTCTGATTCACCGGTGCTTGCAACAATTCTTCGTGCCGGATTGCCTTTTCACCAGGGATTCCTATCTGTTTTTGACAAGTCAGACAACGCTTTTGTGTCTGCTTATAGAAAACACCATAAGGATCATACATTTACTATGCAAATCGAATATTCTTCAGCTCCGGATCTCCTGGGTCGGACAGTAATCCTGTGCGATCCCATGCTTGCTACGGGGGCTTCCATGGTTTTGAGTTATAAGGAATTGCTGGCACACGGCAAACCAAAACATATGCATTTTGCTTCTATCCTGGCAAGCCAGGAAGGGTTGGCATTTCTTAAGAAAAATGTTCCTTCCAGAAATGTAACAATCTGGATAGGTACAATCGACGATGAGCTCACTGCCCAGTCCTATATTGTACCTGGCCTTGGCGATGCAGGTGATCTTGCCTTTGGAAAGAAAAACGGATAATTCCGGAAGAGGATGAAACAAACATTATTCTTTGAAAACATCCGGATTTCACTTAATTCCATCCGGACACACCTTCTCCGCACGATCCTTACCATTCTCATCATTGCATTTGGAATCATGGCACTGGTTGGCATTCTGACAGCTACTGATTCAATCAAATATTATTTAACAAAGAATTTTTCGATGATGGGTTCCAATACATTTACAGTCAGGAACCGTACCATGCAGGTTCATATTGGCGACCAAAGCAACAAACAACGGCTGTATGAACCTATCCGTATTAAACAAGCCCTTCAATTCAAGGAAAGTTTTTCTTTCCCCGGGTATACATCGATTTTTGTTTATGCCACAGGAACAGCGACTTTGAAATTTGGTTCCAATAAAACCAATCCGAACATCAGGGTTCTTGGAGCAGATGAGAATTATCTTTACACTTCAGGTGACGAAATTGAGAAAGGACGTTCTTTTACGCCGGAAGAAGTCAATTACGGCTCCAGTGTTTGTATTATCGGTGCAGAACTTGTAGATGATCTTTTCAAAAACAAGGAAGATCCTGTCGGGCAGATCATATCGATCGGGCCCGGAAAATACAGAATTATCGGAGTGTTAAAATCGAAAGGGTCAAGCGCCGGATTTAGTGGCGACAGGAGCTGCTATACCACACTCAACAATGTGAGAGTAAATTTTGCCCGTCCTAAAATGTCGTTCAACCTTAATGTCATGGTGAAGAATCAGGAATTGATGGATGCCGCAGTAGGGGAGGCGACCGGGCTTTTCAGAACCATCCGCCAGGATCCTGCAGGTTCTGATAACACATTCGAGATTACAAAAAGCGATAACATCGCAAAGATGCTGATTGAAAATATTAAATATGTGACTTTTGCGGCAACAATCATCGGACTTATAACACTTGCGGGAGCTGCCATCGGACTCATGAACATCATGCTGGTTTCCGTCACCGAACGAACACGTGAAATCGGTATACGCAAAGCTATTGGGGCGACAAAAAGAGTGATTCGCAACCAGTTCCTCATCGAATCAATCGTAATTGGTCAACTTGGAGGTTTGATTGGGATTGTTCTTGGAATTTTGATTGGAAACGTGATTTCGCTCCTGATCGGCAGCGCATTTATTGTTCCCTGGCTATGGATTGTTACAGGTGTTGTTCTTTGCTTTGGGGTGGCACTGATTTCAGGGATTATTCCTGCCCAGAAAGCTGCCAACCTTGATCCTATCGAGTCGCTCAGGTACGAATGACCCCGCTATGAATGTTGCATCCGTAAACTCCATTTTACTCAAAGCATTTCCTTATGAACCTACTTCCGGACAGCGGATTGCCATTGAAAAAATAGCGCATTTTCTTTCCGGATCCTGGGAGACTTCGAATTCTCTGTTCATCTTAAAAGGATATGCAGGAACAGGAAAAACAACAATTGTCAGTGCCATTGTCACCACCCTTTCTAATCTTCAGAAGAAATCTGTTTTACTTGCCCCGACTGGTCGGGCTGCAAAAGTGTTGGCAAATTATTCGAAGAAACAAGCCAATACAATTCATCGTAAGATTTATTTTGCAAGGACAACAAAAGATGGCGTAATTGCCCTGAAGCTACAGCAAAACCAGAATAAGCATACTTTGTTCATTGTTGATGAGGCTTCCATGATCCAGAACGCCTCTCTTTCTGAAGGAAGCCTCTTTTCGACACGCAATTTGCTTGACGATCTTTTTCAGTACGTTTACAGCGGTGAAAAATGTAAAATGATGTTCATTGGGGATGCAGCCCAACTGCCTCCGGTGGGTATTGAAATCAGCCCGGCATTAGAAATAGATTTTCTGAAAAAAGCCTATCATCTTACCATTGATTCTTATGAACTGACAGAAGTGGTCAGGCAAGCAAGGGAATCTGGAATCCTGGTCAATGCCACTGCTGTCCGCAAACAGATCAACCGGGAAGAATGGGCTTTACCATTGTTTACGACCGGTACATTTACAGATGTCTGCAGGTTACATGGCAGTGACCTTGAAGAAGCATTGAATGCTGCATATTCCGGATCTGATCGTGAAAACAATGCAGTGGTATGTCGGTCTAATAAACGTGCAAATATTTTTAACAGAGAAATTCGCCGGCGGATACTTTTTCTCGAAGAGGAAATAAATACAGGTGATTTTATGATGGTGGTCAAGAATAATTATTTCTGGTTACCGGAAAATTCTTCTGCAGGTTTTATTGCAAATGGTGATATTATTGAATTGATACGGATAAGAAAGATCGAGGAACTATATGGTTTTCGTTTCGCAAATGTGACGATCCGGTTCCTGGATTATCAGGACGAAAAAGAACTGGATGTGAAAATTCTTCTCGATACGATCAATTCTGAATCTGCTTCTTTATCTCAAGCTGACAGCAACCGTCTTTTTCAGGAGGTGATGAAGGATTATGAAGAGTTGCCAAACAAACGAAACCGGCTGGAGAAAGTTAAAACAAATCCGTATTTTAATGCACTGCAGGTTAAATTTTCATACGCGCTTACTTGTCATAAAACCCAGGGTGGACAATGGGATACTGTATTCGTCGACCAGGGATACCTGAATGATAAGATGATGAATGTGGAGTTTTTACGTTGGCTTTATACTGCTGTAACCAGAGCCACGAAAAAGCTTTATTTAATAAATTTTGACAATAAATTTTTTTACGATAGTCTTTGAAGTATATGTTTCACAAGGAAATTATTTTCTTTCACCGCTAAGACGCCAAGACGCCAATAATTGGAAAATAATATAATAAATTTAGCGTTTTTGCGACTACTATAGAACTCTTTATAACTGCCTGATTATCATTGCTATTTTTCTCGCAGATCAACGCTGATCAAAATGCAAATTTCCGCAGAAAAAAAAACAGACACAATTTCTGCGAGAATCAGCGATCTTATCTGCGAGAATCAGCGAGAACATTTTTGTTATTTATTTTGAAGTTCCTACAATTTCCTTGAGGTGAGCCACTTTGCGGTGATTTTTTGCTTTGAGAAGCACTCGTCATACGAGAACATTTAAACGCTATCTTTAATTATCATATACAATATAAATTATGGAAAAGTCAAAAAACGTAGCACTTGTAGCTCACGATAACCGCAAGAAGGATTTGGTTGAATGGGTGGAATTCAATTATAAAACGTTGTTGGGACATCATCTGATATGCACTGGTACTACAGGAAAGTTAGTGGAGGAAACGATTACCAAAAAGCTTGAAAAAGGAGAAGAGATTGAATTCCCGATTGTTAAATTAAAATCTGGCCCTCTTGGCGGTGACCAGCAGTTGGGATCCATGATTGCTGAAGGAATGGTCGATATGTTGATATTCTTCTGGGATCCGATGCAACCGCAACCTCATGATGTGGATGTAAAAGCGCTCCTGAGGATCACGGTGGTATATAACATTCCCACAGCGTGTAATCGTTCTACAGCCGATTTTATGATTTCCTCTCATTTACTAAAAGAGGAATATAATCCCAGATTAACAGATTATTCCAGATATATTCAACGGACATTGGAATGACAATGAGCGATTCCCGATTCGCCATATTTTCCTTTTCCTAAAGTGAATTCAGAAGCAATGGAGGCTGAAGCCTGATTCAATAATTTTCATTCCTTTATCGAAAATTGCTAATTTTGCAACCCTAATCGGATATGCACTTATGTTCACCCTCTTCAAAAAGGAAATTAACGGTTTTTTAAATGCCCTGATCGGGTATATTGTGATCATCGTTTTCCTTCTGGTGATTGGATTATTCCTTTGGGTTCTTCCACTTGAGTTCAATCTGCTCGATTTTGGTTATGCCAGTATTGACGGGCTTTTTCTGCTTTCACCTTTTGTTTTTCTATTCCTTATACCTGCCATCACGATGCGCTCTTTTGCAGATGAAAGAAAGAGCGGAACGCTTGAATTGCTGATGACGCAACCACTCACCGACTTGCAGGTAATACTGGCAAAATACTTGTCAGGAGTTGTCCTGGTTATTTTTTCCCTCCTTCCGACTTTGATTTTTTTCTTTTCGGTGTACAAACTTGGTCTTCCTCCCGGTAACCTCGACATCGGCGGCATGTGGGGATCTTATATCGGCTTGATTTTCCTGGGCGCTTCATTTGTTGCCATTGGAATTTTTGCATCTTCAATAAGTGATAACCAGGTAGTCTCTTTCATCATTGCAGTTTTTCTGTGTGCCTTCTTTTATATGGGGTTCGAATTGATTTACACTTTTATTCTATCCGGGAAAACCGGATTGATGGTACAATCACTCGGAATTAACGCGCATTATTCTTCCATCAGCAGGGGTGTCATCGATACAAGGGATTTGATTTATTTTCTCAGCATTACCGGATTCTTTATCCTGCTTACAAAGCTTTCCCTGGAAAGCCGGAAGTGGTAAGAGTTTGTATGATTCATATGATTGATAAAAAGAAAAATATTAAACGTACCAATATTATCCAGTTGATCCTGGGTGTGATAATCCTGATTTTGGTTAACGTTATTTCATACTACGTTTTTACACGGTTAGATCTTACCGCTGAAAAGAGGTATTCTCTTTCTCCTGCAACAAAGAAATTGGTAAAAGGACTAAATGATGAAGTGTTTTTCAAAGTTTACCTTGAAGGTGATCTTCCTTCAGGATTCAGGCGCCTGGCCAACGAGACGAAAGAAATGCTGGATGAATTCCGGGCTTATAGCGACAATATTCAATATGAATTTGTAAACCCTTCGGATAATCCCAATGCCAAAGAAAGAAATGACGCTTACCGGTTGCTGGTCGAGCGTGGCCTTCAACCTACAGATCTAAGGGTTAATAACAAAGGACAATCCTCACAACTGATCATCTTTCCCGGTGTGATTGTATCCTATCGTGGTCATGAAGTTCCAGTCCAGCTGTTGATGACACAGCTTGGTCAGGATCCTGAGAAAGTCCTCAATAACTCAGTCCAGGCACTCGAGTACAATCTGGCCAGTGCAATTCAGAAACTGATTCAACCCATAAAACCGAGGATAGCAATTATTGAAGGCCAGGGTGAACTGACTCCGGCTGAAACATACGATATCCAGAGAGCGCTTTCAGAGTTCTACAATGTCGACAGGGTTACATTGAATCATAAGATAAACAGCCTTTCTGTGCGCCTGAAAGCTGACTCATTGACCGAAAAATTAGTCAATAAATACAGGGCTATCATTATCGCAAAACCTACAAAACCATTTGATGAAAAAGATAAGTTTCTGATAGACCAGTATGTGATGCGCGGCGGGAAAGTCTTATGGCTTATTGATCCTGTTTTTGCCTGCCTCGACAGCCTGAAATATGGTGCAACCATGGGAATTGTCAATGATGTAAACCTGGACGATCTTTTGTTCAATTATGGAGTAAGGCCAAATGCAAACCTTGTGATGGATCTCAATGCTCTTCCGATTCCTCTGAAATCCGGGCAGGTCGGTAATCAGCCGCAACTGGACTTTTTCCCCTGGTATTATTTTCCCATTCTTACTCCACTTCGAAACCATCCTATCGTAAATGGATTGAATGCCATCAAAACGGAGTTCATCAGCAGTATTGACACGGTGGAAGTTCCCGGAATACAGAAAACCATCCTTTTAACTTCTTCGCCTTATTCAAGGACTGTTAATGCACCGGTGTATATTGATATTGATATCGTTAAGGAAAAACCGGATGAACGTCTTTACAACAAAGGCCCGCAACCCGTTGCTGTTCTTCTCGAAGGGAATTTCATTTCTGCATTTCAGTTTCGTATTCCACCTGAATTAGCAAATAACAAGGAACTGGATTTTCAATCTAAAAGTGTGAAGCCGGGGAAAATGATTGTTGTCGGAGATGGCGATATCATTAAGAATCAATTTCACATTTCAAAGGGTTATGTCCTGCCATTGGGATTTGACCAGTTTACCCGGCAGACATTTGGGAACAAGGATTTTATCCTGAATTCAATCAATTATTTATGTGATGAGTCAGGATTGATTTCAGTTCGTTCACGGGAGCTTAAACTTCGTTTGCTGGATTCTACCAAAACCAGCAAACAACGTCTCTTCTGGCAGCTTTTAAATACAATCGCACCGATCCTGCTAATTCTTGGGTTCGGGATCGTAAAATATCGTTTGCGGAAAAGAAAATTTTCGTGCTGAGTGCAAAATGCACATTAATCCAAAAATCTTAGAAACTTTATGAAGAAAAACAGGTACTTTATCATTGCCGTTGTTTTATTGACAATCCTTGCTTTGGTTCTGGTTCTTGCCAATTCCAAAACTACTTTTAAAAGAGCGCTGAGCAATTTTGCCGTGGATGATACTTCAAATGTTACAAAGATCTTCATGTCTGACAAGAATAATAATACCGTGAAGCTGACGAAATTGAGTCCGGGCAATTGGGTCGTGAATGAAAAATTTCCCGGATCAAAATTCAATATTGAATTGCTGTTGGGTACTATGCTTCAGATCGAGGTCAAAGAGACTGTGCCAAAAACTGCCCGTAACAATATCATCAAGGATATGGCAGCAAATTCTGTGAAAGTCGAGATTTACCAATGGAAATTCAGGATCAATATTTTTGACAAGGTGAGGTTATTTCCACATGAAAAACTTACCAGGGTTTACTATGTAGGCGGAGCCATTCAAAGCAACACAGGCAGCTATATGATAATGGCACATTCATCGGAACCTTTTGTTATCTTTCTTCCGGGGCTCAGAGGATTTGTTTCTCCGATCTATTCTCCGATTGAAAAATATTGGAGGGATTACAGCATCTTTAAAAAGAATATCACTGAGATATCCAGTGTTCGCTTGGACTTTCCCAAGGATCAGGAGAATTCTTTTCTCGTCAGGAATTCCCGTGCCCGCACTCCTGAAATGCTTACCATCCCCGCCAACCAAATAGTTCAAAATGTTGACACTTTGAAGATTCTCAACTTCCTTTCTTCCTTCCGGAAGATAAATTTTGAAGCCGTATTAAACGATATGGATAAACTCCGGAAAGATTCCATCCTCTCTTATCCGCCATATTGCATTATCACGCTTACAGATACTGCCAACATTCAATTTTCTATAAAAACTTACCGGAAAGCTGCTGCCCCCGGTACCGTTGATGATTTCGGGAAACCCGCGCCCTATGACTTAGACAGGCTCTATGCATTGGTCAATAACGGGAAAGATTTTGTCCTGATCCAGTACTTTGTCTTTGATAAAATACTACGGCCTAAGTCATATTTTCTGACTGAAATATCAACCAGGAAAAAATAAATGGCTTTGAATTAGAGACTGTTTACATTTTTTAGGTATTTTGGTAATACTTTTCGGAGTGGGCTCAATCTTTTTGTATTTGCCTGATCCATAGTTTGTCACAAAGCGTAAATTATTATGGGATTTATTCGTACTTACCTTGAAAAACTGTTGGTTCGACTGTACAAACCCCGAATGATCTGGGGTTACAAACGACCTGACGGAGTGATGATGAAAAACACAAGAGTTGCCAACACAACCTTTATTGATGGTAAAGAAAATGCAGATATCCGGGACCATGTTTTCATTGCACATCATAATTATATTGAAGCCAGCAATGGGCTTAAGATTGAAGAAGGTGTTCAGATTGCCAGTTTTGTTTCCATAACAACCCATTCAAGCCATAATTCAATTCGACTTTACGGTCGACATTTTGTAAACGAGGTTATCAGAGTTGGCTACATTAAAGGGAGTGTCGAGATTGGAGCCTATTCATTCATTGGTCCACATTCATTGATTCTTCCTGGCACTAAAATCGGGAAAGGATGCATGGTTTCCGCTTACAGTTGCGTGTCGGGAGAATTTCCTGATTTTTCTATTATCAAAGGGAATCCGGCAACAGTCGTTGGGGATACCAGGAAAGTTGACCATCCGTTTTTGGATGCCCATCCGGAACTTCAATCATACTATGATGAGTGGGCTAAAACTTAAATCATCGTTTTTAGATTTTATTAATCGTTCGGAATTTATTCGTAATGTATTCACTATCTTTTCAGGCAATGCCTTTGCCCAAAGCATTCCTTTTCTCACAGAACCTGTGATTGCCCGTTTATTTGTTCCACAGGATTTTGCAATCTGGACGCTGTATATATCAGTAACAAACATTTTTTCTATCCTGGCAACCGGCAGATACGAAATGGCCATCATGTTGCCTTCAAGAGAAAGAAAAGCCATTAATGTTCTTGCGCTTTCTATGATTATTTCAATATTCGTCAGCTTATTTGCCTTTTTCATCGTCTGGGTTTTTAATGCACAGATATGCAAAATTTTACATAATGATGATGTTTCATTGTATCTTTTCTTCGTTCCATTGTCTGTCCTTACAACCGGTTGGTATCAGTCATTGAACTACTGGGCATCAAGGAATAAGAGGTTTAAAAATGTTTCCTATTCACGTGTGGCGCAAACAAGCTCAAATGGGGCACTTAATATGGGTTTCGGTTTTATGGGTTTTCATGCACTGGGGTTGATGATAGCTTATTTGTTTGGCCAAATTATTTCGGTTATCCCGGTAGCCTATTCATTTATTAAACGAGACATGAAAAAACTCAGGTTTGTCAATAAACGTGAGATCAGAGAGCAAGCCATCGTATATCGTGATTTCCCAAGGATCAATTCCATTCACGCATTAAGCGATATTCTGCAGCAAAGCACAGTGGTTTTCCTGATTTCTTACTTTTTTGGCAATTTGGTTGTGGGATTGCATTCTAAAACAATGAGACTTCTGTTTTTCCCTTCTTCTTTGATAGGAAGCTCAATTGCACAGGTCTTTTTTCAGAGAGCCTCGAATGAATATACACAAACGGGGGATATACGGAAATTGGTTCTTAAAACAATCCGGACCCTCGCCCTGATAGCTATTCCGTGTTTTTCCATTATAACTATCTGGGGAGACAGCATTTTTGCATTTCTTCTGGGACAAAACTGGAGAACAGCCGGTGAGTACGCTCAAATCTTATCTCCCTGGATCTGTATGAGCTTTATTGTTGCCCCGGTTTCTCAGATCCCACTAATTGTGAACAAACAAAAACAAGCATTTTTATTCAGTGTGATCGGAAATGGAATAATACTCGGATCAATTGTCTTTGCCGGATTGATTTCACATAATATTAAAACTGCTTTTTACTTCATCAGTGGTCTGGAGATGATTTATTACTCTTTCCTGATCTATTGGTTTTTAGCAATTTCATCTAAAAAAATCGAATCCCAATCGTGAAAGCAATTATTACGGGCTTACCCTATTTTTCAAAATATATTCAGGAGAAGCTGAAAAATTATTTTGAGAATGATCATTTTGTTCGGCTGAATACTTATTATTGTTTTTGGGAAAAGCTCTTATACCTTGTTTTATTGCCATTCGTTGATGTTGTTTATTCAATTAACGGCGCTACCCACGGTAGTAAAGTCGTGGATCTGGCGATCAGGCTTAAGAAACGAATCGTATTTCATTGGGTCGGAAGTGATGTGATGCTTGCCAAAGAGGCTTTTACAAAAAATCAAATTGATCCTGATTACATCCGGGAGGTAAAGCATATAACAGACACCCCCTGGTTAGTTGACGAGCTGGCTTCAATAGGAATTACAGCGCAATTCATTCCTCTGAAAGCATGTAAAGTTGACCTGGGAAGCGGTTCTGAGATGCCGGATAAATTTTCGATCCTGACTTATATTCCACAGAATAAGGAACAGTTTTATGGCATCGATTACATTATTCACCTGGCGGAGAAATTTCCTGAAACTGAAATCAGGATTGCAGGAATGGCATCATATTCCAAACCACTGCCGGGTAATATTACATTATTAGGATGGATTGAAAATATGTCTGAAGAAATTCAGCGCAACGCAATCTGCATTCGCATACCTGAGCACGATGGATTGTCTTTTTTCGTTCTCGAATCTTTGGCAAATCAAAGATATGTGATCTACAATCAGAAATTTGATCCGTGTATTTATGCTTATGATGACCAATCATTACAAGAGAAAGTTGGTGAATTAATATTGAGATTTGAGCGGAGTGAATTACCGGGCAATTTAGAAGGAAGCGCCTATGTTCTAAAGAATTTTAACGAAGCCGAAATTGTGCAGAAAATCTACAATGTGTTACAAGGATAGAATGCTTTGACAAATTCAAATTCTCAATGCTTGAATCAGCGTATATAAAATGTAGCTTTGCTGTATGAATAACATCCGGAGAAAACTCCTGATCATCACAACGTATTTTCCGCCTGTTCAGTCAGTGGCAAGCCAACGCATAGTCTCTTTTGTAAAATATCTGTCTCCTGAAAAATACGACATCAAAGTCCTTGCCTGGTCTGATGAACCAGCTGTTGCACCTGTATTTCCCGGCATTTCTTTTGAGGTGATTTATTTGTCCAATCCACAACTTCTCAAAAGGTCAACTTTCAAAAAACAGACATCCTATTTTCATCATAAGGTCAAAGCATTCTACAACATTTGTCTTTCGGTTGCCGGAATCAACGAGATGTCGGGATGGGGAAGGTTGGCCGATGCCGAAATTACACGGATTCAACATGATTGGAAACCGGATTTTATTCTGGCTACATATCCTTACGCCGAAGCCCTTCGGGTCGGAATGAGAAATGCCAGGAAATTAGGAATTCCAATGATTGCAGATTTGCGTGATGGAATTGTCAACAATTCGTCTCATCGCATTCTTGCCCGGTTTCGTCTGTTCTCTCTCGAAAAGCAGGTTATGCAGACAGCACAGGCCATTCTGACAGTATCTGCTCCGCTGATTGAATACCTGAAGCAACATTATCAAAATCTGAACACCGATATTCGTGAGCTCAGGAATGGATTTGATTTTGCCCCGGGAAATAGTGGCTCTTTTAATGAGGTTTTTACTATCACTTATGCCGGTACTTTTTACGGAGGAAGGAAACCAGGACAGTTTTTCGAAGCGATAAAATCATTGTTGATTCAGGGGCGAATAAAAAAGCTAAGAATACGATTTCCCGGGGTTGTAAGAAATTTTCACGTTCCTAAAGAGTTGGAGGGTTTCTGTGAATTTCTTCCAAGAATACCCTACGATAAAATTGTACAAATATTAAAGGAATCTGATGCGCTACTGATGGTTTTAGATAAGTCAAGTTCCAAAGGTGTCTATTCTGCAAAAATATTTGATTATCTTGGCGCCATGCGACCAATCATTGCGATTGTTGATAAGGAAGATGTGGCTGCCAGGTTGATTCAGGATTGTCGCGCCGGTTTTATTGCCGGATTTGATGATGTAAGTGAAATAGCAAAAGCCATCACCGGTGCGTTGGAACTCTGGGAAAATAAACAACTTCCGGAATGCAACATCAGCCTTATTAAAACATTCCATCGCAAAGATTTAGCTCAGGGCTTAGAAAGTTTACTTGATGAATTGTCAGAGAAACATGAGTGAAATACGGTATCTGTTGATTGGTGATGGAAGTAGCCCACACCTGGTAAAATGGGTCAGGGAACTTGTAAAATATTACAACGTTTTTCTGATTTCAACGCAAGGGATTCATCCTGAAATAACGGATTTATTACCATCCGGCCAATTGGTATCACTTGATATTACCATGAAACCCGAAGGAGGAAATTTAGCATTGTTATTTAAGATTCCAAAGGTTTTTTCCCTCATCAAAATGATAGACCCGGCAGTGGTTAATGCGCACTATATCACCAGTTATGGTTTACTGGCCGCAGTTGTGAAACAACTTCCTTACAAAAAATATTTACTTGTCCAATCTGCCTGGGGAACGGATATACTGGTAACTCCATTTGCGAACAGGTTTTACAATCTTGCGGCGCGGTATTCCCTCAATAAGGCTCAATTGGTCACTTCTGATTCGGAATATATGACAGCAGTTGTAAAAAAACTCAGCCGTACGCCTGTCCTTACTTTCCCTTTTGGGTTGGATAAACTTCCCGGGTTTGATCCTGCACTTAAACAAAGAGGATTTTTCTTCTCCAATCGTATTCTTTCTGAAAACTATAATATCGATGAGGTTTTACGATTTTTTAACCGCATTGCTAAGGATAATGATCAAGCCCGGTTGGTTATCGCCAATGATGGGGATCTGCGGGCATCGCTTGAGGAATTAAGCCGAGATCTGAAGATAGAAGACCGTATTCAGTTTCGTGGATTCATCCCTGCTGCCGAGCAGGAAGAATTATATCAACAGGCAGAATTTTTTATCTCCATTCCCACATCGGATTCAACTTCAGTATCGTTGCTGGAAGCTATGGCGCACGGCTGTATCCCGATTGTTTCAGATATTCCTGCAAACCAGGAATGGGTCAGGGATGGAAAAGGTGGAATCCGGTATTCACCCGAATTGAACTTTTCTTCTCTTGAAGAGTTTCGATCGCAAGGAGCCAGAGCCATAGAAATTAACAGAAAATTGATTTTCGAAAAAGCAATATTCCCTGATTCAATGTTACATTTTTCGCAATACCTCATGAAATACTTTGAAATTCAAGGATGAGAAAGCCTGATTTCATTTATTCAAACACTCAAAAGGAGGGTCCTGGAAGTGGGCAAACCCAATCCGGTTTTCCGCTGGTTTCAATTATCATACCATGCTTTAATGAGGAGAATTTCATTGGTACAATTCTGTCAAATATTCTTTCACAGGATTATCCCCGGGAATTTATAGAAGTGCTGATTGTAGACGGAATGAGTAGTGATAAGACACGGTTGATCGTTCAATCCTACGAAAAAAAATACAGCTTTATTCATCTTGAAAATAATGAAAGACAGTTTGTTCCATTTGCGCTTAATCTGGGAATAAAAAAATCAAAAGGAGAGGTTATCATGATCATGGGATCTCATTCAACCTATCCACCGGATTATGTTTCAATTCTTGTGAAAGCCCTGTTTGACCTGGATGCCGACAATGTCGGAGCTCTTTGTGATACCCGGCCTTCGACTTCAACCTTACAGGCAAGAGCAATTGCTAAAGTAATTTCTTATCCATTCGGAGTTGGAAATGCCTATTTCCGGATTGGTGCAAAAAAGCGGATGAAGGTTGATACAGTGACATTTGGCTGTTACCGCCGGTCGGTCTTCGACAAAATTGGGTTGTTTGACGAAGAACTCCTGCGAAACCAGGATGATGAGTTCAATTCCCGCCTGATACGGAATGGTGGATCAATTTATCTTATTCCAGAAGTCAGTCTTGTCTACTATTCCCGCGACAAGATCCGGAGTCTGTTACAGATGTATTATCAATATGGATTATTCAAACCGCTGGTTTCAATAAAGAATGGCAGACCGACAACTCTTCGTCAGATAATACCTTTTGTGTTTACTCTTTTTCTTTTTGGAGGAATACCGATAGCTTTACTAAATCAGGTTTTCTGTGGATTTTTCCTGGCTGTCATAAGTTTGTACTTTCTCTTAGACCTTATTTTCTGTTTAAAGATTTGTTGGAGCCAGAGATCACCAGGTCTGGTTCTTTATCTCCCATGGCTGTTCTTTCTGCTTCATCTTTCGTATGGCTTGGGCTACTTTGTCGGATTATTTAATTTCGTAATTTTGAAAAAGAAGAAATCCCAAATTATTTCAAGCAGATGAAAAAACCCGGAAACAGGAAAATGATTCACCGCAACATTTTTTATTTCTGTTTGTTGGGGATCTCGTTTTTTCTTCCGGTTTTCCCAAAGATTGTGCCTTATTTTATTACGTTATTGTTTCTGAACTGGATTGTTGAAGCACCCTTCAGGCATAATTTTAAGTTGGTTTTCAAAGAGAAACAACGGTTTCTTTTGCTTTCATTTTCCTTTCTATATATTCTTTACCTGATTGGCATGACTTATTCAAATAACCTGGAATATGGCAGGGAAGATCTGGAAATCAAATTGTCATTGCTGGTCCTTCCTCTGATCTTTTCTACGTTAGATAAAGCAGTATTAACTAAGAAAGAGGGATTTAATGTACTTTCCTTCTTTGTAACCGGATGTTTCACCGGAACGCTGCTTCTCCTTGGGCACTCCTGGTACAACGAAACATGGAACCACATGGATAATGCATTTTATTACGGTAATCTTTCCTGGTTTTTTCATCCCACCTACCTTTCCATGTACCTTTCTTTTTCGGTTGCCGTTTTAGCCTGGTACATTATTTCCGGAGAAGTCAGTATACGACCTTTGTTGAAAATCATTTTGATTTTATTGTCTATTTATTTCCTGATCCTGATCATTCTCTTAAGTTCTAAGGCTGGCATTCTGAGTCTGGCGCTGGTTATGGTTTTCTTTTCGTCTATATTGATAATCAAGAACAAAAACTGGATCACCGGTCTTATCTTTTTGGTTACTTCATTACTAACGCTTTACCTGGGATTGCAATTTTTCCCTTATGCTTCAGGACGGATGTCGGTTGCCAGGGAAAGCGTATCTGAAGATTCTTCAATAAAAAGTGATAAAGCAGAAAGCACTGCAGAAAGAATCATGATCTGGAAATCAGGATTGGAAATAATACATGAGCATATGCTTTTCGGTGTTGGTACCGGGGATGTTAAGGATGAACTATTGTTAAAATACAAACAATGTAATATCGCTCCGGCATTTGAGAAAAAATTGAATGCGCATAACCAATACATTCAGACTTTTCTTTCAATCGGGATCTTTGGGTTCCTGCTCCTTTTAAGTATGATGTTGCTTCCGTCCCTTATTGCAATCCGCCAGGAGCAACATTTGTACGTTATATTCCTGCTCATATTTGCATTAAATATAGCATTTGAATCGATGCTGGAGGTACAAGCGGGCGTTGTCTATTTTGCATTTTTCAACACCTTTCTTTTTTGGGTTTGGAAAGGAAATAATCCGGAACCTGTTTTGGCTGCTTAATTTTTCCTGTCTGCATGAAAGTTTTATCTATCCTGGCCACCACATCAATCCCTTTGGCAATGATCTTTACACATCGCCAGATCGAGTCGTTGGAAAAACTGGGGATTGAGAATCAATCCTTTTATATTCCAGCGGAAGGATTGACTTTTATTAAACTGTTTACGACAGTACGGGAACTAAGGAAAACTATAAGCAATTTCAATCCCGACCTGATTCATGTCCAATATGGAATGATCTATGCATTCATCGCTGCCTTCTCCAATTGTCGTCCATTAGTCATCACTTTTCATGGAAGCGATCTGAATACAATTCCTGGAGAGAATTTCCTCAAAAATGCCATGAAGAAAATTCTCTCGAACCTGGCTGTGCTTAGGGCGCGACAGGTGATCTGTGTAAGCCGGGTTGTACAAAAGAACCTTTGGTGGAAAAGAAAAAAGGTGAATATTATTCCATTGGGGGTTAACATGGTGGAATTTCAACCAATAGACCGTAAGGAAGTAAGAAGAGAGCTTCACTGGAATGAAAATGAGGTTGTTGTTCTTTTCAATGCCAATAATCCAATCATCAAACGCTTGGATATTGCTGAACAGGTGATAACCATTGTAAAAAAAAGTTTACCAAATGCTAGGTTGGAGGTTCTTGATGCAAAGCAGGATAACCGTAAACTGATTCCGCTGATTCTTAATGCTTCAGATTGCCTGCTGCTATGCAGCGATAGTGAAGGAAGCCCGACGATGGTGAAAGAGGCGCTTGCTTGCAACATTCCCGTTGTAAGCGTGGATGTGGGCGATGTCAAAGAACGTTTGGAAAGTGTTGATCATTCAAGGATCACAGAAAAAGAACCTCATGCGTTAGCCAGTGCTGTTATTGAAGTAGTAAAATCTACCAGGTCCTCAAGCGGGAGAAATAAACTGATTGCCGACCATCTGTCGGAAGAAGCAGTTGCCGAAGTGATTCGGGAAGTCTATGTTAAGGTGGTAAAATGCTAAAAAAAAAGGCCACATTTCTGTGACCTTTTTCAATCAAAATGGAACATCGTTTTATTACACAAGACCTTGTGCAAGCATAGCCTCGGCTACTTTTACAAAACCACCGATGTTTGCGCCTTTCACATAGTTGACGAAACCATCAGGTTCTTTTCCGTATTTTACGCAGTTCTTGTGAATGTTAATCATGATGGTATGAAGTTTTTCGTCAACTTCTTCCCTGGACCATGACAAACGCATTGAATTCTGTGACATTTCGAGGCCTGAAGTTGCAACACCACCGGCGTTGGCAGCTTTACCAGGTCCGTAAAGGATCTTATTTTCAAGGTAAACACCCATAGCTTCAGGAGTAGATGGCATGTTTGCACCTTCAGAAACGAGGTAGCATCCATTCTTTACCAATGTCTGGGCATCGTTACCATCAATTTCGTTCTGGGTAGCGCTTGGTAATGCAATATCACATTTTACTTCCCATGGGCGTTTTCCGGGAACAAATTTAGCTTCGCTGTATTTGTCGCAATATTCCTTGATACGTCCTCTTTTTACATTTTTCAGATGCATAATAAAAGTAAGCTTTTCAGCATCAATACCCTTAGGATCGTAGATATAACCTTCGGAATCGGAGAGGGTTACAACTTTGCCACCTAACTGAGTGGCTTTTTGGGTTGCATATTGTGCAACATTGCCGGAACCGGAAACTGTTACAATTTTGCCGTTAAAATCAAGATTGCGCGTCTTCAGCATTTCTGCTGCAAAATATACCTGTCCATAACCGGTAGCTTCCGGGCGAATCAAACTGCCACCCCAATCCAAACCTTTACCAGTTAATACACCCGTAAATTCATTCCGCAGTCTTTTGTATTGTCCAAACATGAAACCAATCTCGCGACCACCAACACCAATGTCACCAGCAGGAACATCAGTATCCGGGCCAATATGCCGTTGCAGTTCTGTCATGAAACTCTGGCAGAAACGCATTACTTCATTGTCTGATTTTCCTTTGGGATCGAAATCGCTGCCACCTTTTCCACCGCCCATCGGGAGTGTGGTCAGGCTATTCTTGAATACCTGCTCAAAAGCAAGGAATTTCAGGATGCCAAGGTTAACTGTAGCGTGGAACCGTAAACCGCCTTTGTAAGGGCCAATGGCGCTGTTCATTTCGATGCGAATACCTTTATTGATCTGAATTTCACCTTTGTCGTCCATCCAGGGTACCCGAAACAGTATTACTCTCTCTGGCTCAGCAATACGCTCAAGAATTTTAGATGTTTTGTACTTTGGATTCTCTTCGATGAAAGGAATCAGAGATTCTGCAACCTCTTTAACTGCCTGGTGAAATTCTGTTTCACCGGGATTCTTAGAAATGATCTTGGCCATGAAGTCGTTGACCAACTGTTCATGCACATTTTTTGTCATAGAAGTAATGTTTTTATTATTAGGAGATAAATTTTTTGCAAAAGTAAAAAAATATCTTTTCTGCAGTATCAATTATCACTGTTTTTATTTTATAAAATGAGTTTTTACCTAATTCGTTATTTGATGAGCTGGGGCGAAACAGATCTGATTTCAATCTTTGCCCTCAGGCCGGACGGGCCTTGTCGTCCACAACGCAGCTGCGTCTTCTTCTATCTCTCTTCGTTCGATTTCCTGCTTCGCCGGAACCGAAGAAGCCAAGACTGCTTATGCGGCGAATGATGTTGTTTTAACAAACAAATGAGACCCTCGCACCAAGCAATGAGGTATTAGAATTTCTGCATTCCTGCATTCTGAATTCTGAATTTGTTTTCCATGATTGAAAAAAGTTTGTACATTTACCTTTTATCAGCTACTCAATCAAAAACTTCATTCAACCCCCATTTCTTATGAGAAAGCATTTACTTATCACAGCCCTTCTGGCAATCTTTTTGTCAATAACCTTTCAACTTTCCGCACAGGTGGGAATTAATACCGATGGCAGCCAGCCTGATCCATCGGCGGGTTTAGATGTTAAATTTAGCAACAAAGGATTTCTTCCTCCCCGGATGACACATGTTGAGATGAATGCAATACCCAATCCTGCTTCTGGACTTATCGTGTTATGCACCGACTGCGGATTAAATGGAACTGCTGTCATTTCAGTATTTATGAATGGTGCATGGAATACCATTGCCACCAATTGTATTCTTCCATCGGCGCCCACAGCAGTCGCACATGTTCCCTCTCCGACACAGATAATCTGGAACTGGAATACAGTTTCTGGCGCTACAGGATATAAATGGAGCACAACAAACAATTATGGAACCGCAACCGACATGAGCACTGCTATTTCAAAGACCGAAACCGGTTTGACCTGCAACACTGCTTACACCCGTTACGCCTGGGCTTACAGCGCATGCGGAAACTCAACTGCGGTAACACTTACACAAACAACTTCTGTCTGTCCACCTACCTGTGGAACTCCTATGACCGATGCTCGCGATGGCAAGACCTACAACACGGTTTTGATTGGTACGCAGTGCTGGATGGCTCAAAACCTTAACATAGGCACGAAAGTACTTGGCAGCGCTAACCAGACCAATAACGGTATCATCGAAAAGTACTGTTACAATGATGATGAGAACAATTGTGCCGTTTATGGTGGTTTATACCAGTGGGATGAAGCGATGCAATACTCAACCACAGAAGGAGTAAAAGGAATCTGCCCTACAGGGTGGCATTTACCAACAGATGCAGAGTGGACAACCCTTACAACCTTTTTGGGTGGTGAGAGTATAGCAGGCGGGAAGATGAAGGAAGCAGGCCTGACTCATTGGGCTTCACCAAATACCGGTGCAACCAACAGTAGCGGCTTC
>CAIWTA010000303.1 GCA_903915465.1 uncultured Bacteroidales bacterium
TTAAAACACTTGGCGGTGATTATCTGAAAGATGAATTCGGAGGAAAATATGACCTTGTACTTGTCTCTGCAGTCGTACATATCAATTCTCAAGAAGAGAACCAGCTTTTGGTTGTCAAGTGTTCGAAAGCATTAAATTCTGGCGGCCAACTTGTAATTATGGACCATATCATGAGCGAAGACCGCACCGAACCTGAAATTGGTGCTATTTTTGCGCTCAACATGCTTGTAGGTACGGAAAAAGGAGATACTTATACTGAATCCGAGATCAGATCGTGGATGACAAATGCCGGGTTGAAAAACATCCATGTCAAAAACACGCAACAGGAAACTTATTTAATGATTGGTACAAAATAATCTTAACCAGATCGGGGTTATCCCCTGTTTATTTGTTAAATCTTAAAACCAGCCAACTATGAAAAAATTAAAGTATTTCATTCTTATTTCGCTCTGTTTAATAGCAGTTTTTTCTCACAGCCAGACGTCCGTCAAGCCTTCAATTATCAGACCTCCCGATGCTTATTTAAAATCCAAACTTCCTGAATTTGCAGTTGTGAAATTAACAACAGATACCAATAAACTGACCGCCAAAGAGAAGTTAATGATCCCACTTCTGATCAGAGTTGCAAATATTATGGATGCACTTTTTTGGGAACAGGTTATCGGAGAAAAAAAACGCATTATTTCCGAAAGGAAAAGTCCTGTGGAACAACAATTATTGCAAATCAATTATGGTCCATGGGAAAGACTCAATGGCAACAAACCGTTTATCGTAGAATATGGGGAGAAACCCAAAGGCGCTAACTTTTATCCGGCAGATATGACCAAAGAAGAATTTGAACAATTTCCGGATAAACTGAAAACAAGTCAATATACATTAATCCGGCGAAATGAAGATAAGGCTTTAAAATGTGTATGGTTTCATGAAGCTTATAAAGACAGGATTGAGATGGCGTCAGGCCTTCTCGTAAAAGCAGCCGAACTGGCTGAAGATCCTGGCTTGAAAGAGTACCTTCTGCTTCGGTCAAAAGCATTAATCACCGATGATTATTATGCAAGTGATATGGCTTGGATGGATATGAAAACCAATACCATTGACTTTGTGGTTGGCCCGATTGAAAATTATGAGGATGAATTATTCGGTTATAAAACTGCTTATGAAGCCGCTCTCCTTGTGAAGGATAAAGACTGGAGCAAAAAGCTGGAACGGTTTGCTAAAATTTTACCGGAATTACAGAAACAACTTCCGGTAGATCCCAAGTACAAAAAAGAGATTCCGGCCTCAGGTTCGGATCTTAATGCCTATGACATTATTTATGTTGGAGGGCATGCAAATGCCGGTGGAAAAACCATCGCGATAAACCTTCCTAATGACGAAAAGGTGCAGGAAGCAAAAGGTTCCAGACGTCTTCAGCTAAAAAATGCCATGCAGGCAAAATTTGATCGCATATTAGTTCCCATTTCAAATCTTCTGACTGACTCAACCCAAAGAAAATACATCAAGTTTGATGCTTTCTTCGCCAATGTGATGTTTCATGAAGTCGCCCATGGGCTTGGCATAAAGAATACCATTACTGGAAAAGGTACAGTCAGGGAAGCATTGAAAGAGAAATATTCAGCTTTTGAAGAAGCAAAAGCCGATGTCCTCGGACTTTTCCTGGTTACAAAACTGATTGAGAAAGGAGAACTCAAGAATGTTACTGTAAATGACTGTTTTGTTACTTTTATGGCAGGAATTATCCGCTCAGTCAGATTTGGTGCTGCAGATGCCCATGGCAAAGCAAACATGATGTGCTTCAATTATTTTGAAGATAAAGGAGCTTTTGAACGCACCGGAAAAGGAGGATACAAAGTCAATATCGAAAAATTTCGTAAGGCTATGAACGACTGGGCAGCTAAGATCCTGATGTTTGAAGGTGACGGTGATTATGCAGGTGCATCGGTTTATCTTGAAGTCAATGGAAAAATTCGGTCATCCCTTCAATCTGATCTTGTGCGACTGAAAACTGCTCGTATACCTGTCGATATTATTTACGATCAGGGGATGAAAGTTTTAGGTTTAAAATAAATTCAGGACATTCTTTCGACTTTCGACTTTCGACTTTCAGACTTTCGACTTTCAGACTTTCAGACTTTCGACTTTCGACTTTCGACTTTCCTACTTAAGCTGCTCTCGGGTCTTTTTTAAATGGCATTTTTGCCATTTTTCTCACAATCATACTGGGAAATCCGAATTCTTCAACAATTTTCCCAAGAACAAGGTATATTCCATCGCCACGAAAAGGGAAATTTTTCACCGAATTCGGGAAATGGGTTGTATCGAAAAAATGTCCGTGCACATCGATAAAAGTTCCGAAGTGCATCCATTCTTTTTTCACGGTTCTTACATACTTGATAGTAACCAACTGGCCCAGCATACGTGCTTCTTTCCCGATATGACTGCCCATTTCTTTTGAAAAAACCGCTCCCCTGAAAGAAGTTTCCAGGAGGTCAAAGTAAGTGTATTTTACCGGAAATCCCAGCAGTTCTATCTCATCGTAAACATCTTCAATAAAATTCTGAGTAAAAGAAGGCAATTCATACTTCTTATGTGGTGTATAAAAAAGGATATCCCTGTTGGTATCCGCAGTCTTCTTTCCTAACAGAAGATGCGCTTCCCAGAGAAGCTGGGACTTGGTTCTTTCCGTAAAACGAAAAGCCCCGACACGAATTAAAATGATCAGTTGTTCAAGCATGGTACCGGTTCGTGCGATAAAATCTTCCAGTCCTTGATATTCACCATTTGCTTTACGCTCATTGCACAGGATTTTCCCGGCGGTATTTTCAAGATTTGCCACATGAATAAATCCGACAAAAATGTCCTCACCTTTAATACAGGTCTTGTAATCGCTCCTGTTTACACAAGGTTGATGAAGTTTTGCACCCAGATTTTTTGCTTCATTGAAATATACCCAGGAAGAATAAAATCCTCCGAAATTATTGATCACTCCTACCATAAACTCAAGAGGAAAATGGGCTTTCAGATAGAGACTCTGGTAACTTTCCACTGCATAAGAGGCTGAATGCGCTTTTGAAAATGAGTACCCTGCAAAAGATTCTATCTGCCTCCATACTTCCTTTGTCACTTCCTCAGGGTAGCCGAATTCCCTGCAATTCTCGAAGAACTTATTTACAATTCTTTCCAATTCCTTTTTTGAACGGTATTTTCCGCTCATAGCCCGGCGTAATACATCCGCGTCAGCCAGGTCAAGGCCTGCAAAATGGTGACAGATTTTCAGCACATCTTCCTGGTAAACCATAACTCCATAAGTTTCCTTCAATTGTTCTTCCATTATCGGATGCAGGTAGCTGAATCCCCCTGGATGGTGAAACCGGTAAATGTATTCGCGCATCATGCCCGACCTTGCCACACCCGGGCGGATGATCGAACTTGCAGCGACAAGACTACGGTAATTATCGCAGTGAAGTTTTTTCAACAAGCCACGCATGGCAGGACTTTCCACGTAAAAACACCCAATGGTTTCACCTGCTTTCAACTGCTGCTTTACTTTCTCATCTTGAATAAAATCCTGTACACGATGAACATCCACTTTGACGGAACGGTTCTTCAGGATGATCTCTGCCGTTTCTTTGATGTGGCCGATACCACGCTGACTGAGAATATCCAGTTTTTCAAACCCGATATCTTCAGCCACATACATATCCCATTGGGTAGTAGGAAAACCCTTGGGCGGCATATCCAGTGCAGTATAGCAAGTGATTGGCTCATCAGAAATAAGTATCCCGCCCGCATGGATGCTACGGATATTCGGAAAGTCAACCATCATTGACCCCAGCTCTTTGATTTTCCGAATGATTGCATTTTTATGGATAGCCTCTTCCTCATGCCTCAGGAAATGATCCATTTCCTGCTTGGGAAGACCATATACTTTCCCGAGTTCACGATAGATCGAGTTTCCTTTGAATGTAGACATGGCCCCAAGTAAAGCAGTATGTTTATGACCATGGCGTTTGAAAATATAATCCAAAACCTCATCCCGTTCCTTCCAGGAATAATCAATGTCAAAATCGGGTGCAGATGTTCGCTTGGGATTGAGGAAACGCTCAAAATACAAATCGAGGTCAATGGGATCGACATCGGTGATCTTCAGACAATATGCCACGATGCTGTTGGCACCGCTCCCCCTGCCTACGTGATAAAACCCGCGGGAAATCGAATAGCGGATTATGTCCCATGCAATCAGGAAATACGAAGAAAAACCCAGCTCGTCAATAATCTCCAGTTCATGTTGTATCCGCCTGATCGCTTCTTTATTATGTTTACCGTAACGGTAATCCAATCCGTCACCCGCCAGCTTTTCAAGGAGTATCTTATCATCATAAGGATTCCCGGTAAATGTTTTCTTGTTCTTATGGGTTGAATAATCAAAATCAATCTGGCATTCCGCGATGATCTTTTCCGTATTTCTGATGATCTGTGGATTCTCTTTAAAAATGTTCAGTAAAGTTCCCGGGGCCAGCATCTGTTCATCTGGTGCAGCCGCCTGCTCCGAATCAAGCCGGCTCAGCAGGACGTTGTTATCAATGGCCCGCAGGTTACGGTGAAGTTCAAACTCCTTTTCACCGGAAAAAGTCACTGGCGCAAGAATAATGGCTTTGTCCAGCAACTTCCGGTTTCCGTCGCCGGCAAATTTGCGGACTTCGGAGGGACGGATTCCGAGAAGTTGATGAGTTGATGAGTTGATGAGTTGATGAGTTGATGAGTTGATGGGTTGATGGGTTGATGAGTTGATGGGATGGATCACGTATACATTATCAGATTCAGGGGGGCAGACAGGCAGTGGTTTTTTATGGATGTTATGATAAGTGAGGAATTCATTCAGTTCACGGAAACCCTCATTATTCTTTGCCAATCCGATATACAGCAATTGTCCTTTGCTTCTGAATTCGATCCCTGCGATCGGCCGGATTGCATTTTCCCTGCAAATCCTCACAAAATCCATAATGCCTGTGGAATTGTTGATATCGGTCAATGCCAGGGTCTGAATATTCATGGCTTTTGCTCCTTCCACAAGCCTTTCAATGGAAAGTGTTCCGTAACGGAGACTGTAATATGAATGACAGTTGAGGTACATGATTTATTAGTGAAATGAGGTCTGTTTAATATTAACGATTATGCGATTTTAGAGTGACGATTGAATTGTTGGACTGACGATTGACGATTAAAATGTAAATAATCGGAAATCGTGAATCATTAACTTCATTCGGAAATCGTAAATCGAAATAATCGTAAATTGTTTTTAAAACATTAAATAAAATTTTAAACGGTGTCCGAGATATCGCTTATTTTTCAGTTTGTAACCCAACTGCCCGCCTGATTGCCTTCGCACCGTACTTCATCCGGATCCGGTCCATCGCCTGATACAGGTTAATCATTTCCACAGAGTCTTCAAACATATCCAATTGCTGGCTACCCGGAACAAGTTTGCTGAAGCGCACGCCGATCAACCGGATCAGCATTCTCCGCTGGTACAATTTATCAAACATCTCCTTGACAAGGGGGATGAGCACATGATCGAAGGCCGTGTAGGGCACCTGCTGTTGAATCGTATGTGTGTCAAAATTGGAATACCTTATTTTGACCGCTACACATGCAGTGAGTTTTTGATGTTCCCGCAATTCAAAAGCCAGTTTTTCAATCATCTTCACCAGAATCTCCTTCATCCTGACAATATCGGTCGTATCCTGTTCAAATGTTGTTTCGGTGCTAACCGATTTACTTTCCGAATAAGGCCTGACGGGCGTGTCATCAATTCCATTGGAACGTTCCCAAAGAATAATTCCGTTCTTTCCCATTGCCCTTTCCATCATTTCCCGGGGAATGCGACTCAAGGTGTCGATATTTGCAACTCCCATAGAACGCAAAAGCGGATAGGTCTTCTCCCCTATTCCCGGGATCTTCCGGATGGACAGCGGAGCAAGGAACGGTTTCACTCCATCCATGGAAACCTGCATTTCCCCATTTGGTTTGGCTTCGCCGGTTGCAATTTTCGATACAGTCTTATTGACCGAAAGGCCGAAAGAAATGGGAAGCCCTGTGTTTTTGATGATCGTACTGCGCAGCTCATGGCTCCACTTAAGCAGACCAAAAAAGCGGTCCATCCCCGTAACATCAACGTAGTGCTCGTCAATGGAGGCTTTCTCATAAAGCGGAGCACGCGCTGCAATGATATCGGTTACCATATGTGAATAACGGGAATAGGTTTCCATGTCGCCACGAATAAACACCGCATCCCGGCAAAGCATCTTCGCCATCTTCATGGGCATGGCAGCACTGACACCGAAACGCCGGGCCTCGTAGCTGCAACTGGCCACTACACCCCGGTCTGACATACCACCAATGATCACAGGCTTACCAAGCAAATCAGAATGCTGTAAACGCTCCACAGATACAAAAAAAGTATCAAGGTCAAGATGAATGATATTTCGGGAAGTCATCAATATTTTATTTTACCATTTTGGATTTTGCCTTTTTACCATTTGCTTTCTTATCTGTTATTGCGCTCAGGCCGCGCGGGCCTCAGTGGCTGACTAAAAAGTAATTTGTATTTTCTCGCAGTGTTTCGCAGATGAATCGCAGTGTTTCGCAGATTATTGATAATATGAAGATTAGCTCTGCGAAACTCCGCGTGAACCATTTAAGTTATCTGATTTGATGTTCCTGTATTTTCCTATAGGTGGGGCACTCTGCGTGAAAAAATATTTTTATACTTTTAAGCCAGACCGGGATATTTTTTTCTTAA
>CAIWTA010000304.1 GCA_903915465.1 uncultured Bacteroidales bacterium
ACCAAAAAAGCTTACGAAGAAGATAACATGGAGAAGATCAAATCCATGGAAAATCAGTTGGATATTATCATTCACGATAGAATTGTTGTTGGGGCCGGCTATATCCGGGAAAATCCGGATAACCGTAAGCATTCGGTCTGGTACAGTATAGGAAAAGTCCCCTTGAAAAGATAAATTGCCTGGTTAAGCCACCCCCATCATGCTGAAGATGAAACCCACCCGGCAAGGTTGCCTGATTTCGGTGGACCAGCTGCCAGACTGGCTTTGTAGCTGGCCGGCAGCAACGATTCGATTTCACTGGCTTTGCATCCGGGGAGTTTGCAGAGAACCCATTCCAGCCATTTCTGTGGATTGACTCCATGAATTTTGCAGGTAGCCATAAAGGAATACATCATGGCCGAACGCTGCGCAGCTTCATGATTACCGGTAAACAAAAAGTTCTTTTTACCCATTGCAGCCGCACGAATCGTGTTTTCAATTGGGTTATTATCGATATTCCAATTACCGTTTTGCGTATATCGTGTCAGGCGGTTCCAGTGATTCAATATGTAATTGACCGCCTTTCCATACGTACTGGAGGGTGCTTCCAGATGTTCCTGTTCCCTTTTCAGGCAAACATGCAGAGCCTCAAGGATAGGAACCGAAAACCGCTGGCGGAGTTCACGGGTTTGCTCCGGAGAAAATTTCTTGCCCCGTGCAATCCGCTCCACTTGATACAGCCTTTGAATAACTGCCAGAATCTTGGGTACTTTAAGTGGTTCGTTTGTTAAACTTTCCTCCATATGACGCCTGGCATGCGCCCAACAGCCAAGGGTTATGATCCATTCAGTCCAGGGTGGGGTGTCCAGGAATTTGTACAAACTATGTCCGTCGGTTTGAACTGCACCATGAAATCCCTCAAGCAAGTCGCGTGGAATCTGGCCTCCATGGCTTTTGTCGTATTTAAACAAGGCTATTCCTTCCAATGGAGCGTGAATGGCCCAAAACGTTCCTTTGAATACGCTTCCGGGATGGTCCGCAGTCATGACGTTCATGCCCGTTTCGTCCATTTGAATGTAATTGCCGGCAAAAGCCTTCTTAAGCATTTGATTATAAACAGCTTCCAGTTCATTGCCCGTATACTCCAGCCATCCGTTAATTGTGGATGCCGCAAGGGTAATCCCCAGCCTCTCGTAGATTTGAATTTGTCGGTGAAGGGGGAGATGATCAAACCATTTGCTCACGATGAGATCTGCCAGCAAGCTGGCTCCGACATGGCCCCGGTAAATGGGCAGGGAAGGAAGATCGGCAATCACAATGCGGGTTCCGTCAGGGCTCAGATACTTGAACCGGATGATTTTTCTTACATAGACTTTTTGTGGAATCAGTTCCAGAATCTGTGTCTTTTCGTGTCCAATGATCTTCCATCCGGTTATATCTTCCGCCGGAAGAACCACTTCTTCCACCCGGGGAATGTTTTTAGCAATGGGGGAACGGGCATGTCCCTTTTTGGCCGCCTTCCCCTTTTTGATCGGGGAAAGAAAATCAATCAGTTCCACTTCTTCCGGAGGAAGCTCCGTCGCTGACGCCTTCTGTGGATTAGTCTCTTGTGGGCTTGTCTCTATTTTAACAATCCCTTGTGGATCAGGACATTGTTTGATTGCATCTTGTGGGGTAGTGTCTTGTAGGGCAGGGTCTTCCGTGAATCGTTCACTCTTGCGGCCAAAAAGCATTCGTTTCAGTTTGACCAACAGTGGCTCCACGACCAGTAATCGGGCAGCCATGTCCTGATGCTCCTGCACCAGCTTCAGATACCCCTTTTTGGGCACCTGAATCATCTCGGTATGATCATGGGCTGAAATCATACCGTAAACGTACGGTTAACAACTGAGATAACTCAGTAATTATAAGATTTACAGGCGGTTATCTATCAACAATACCAACGGAGTTATGACCAAATTGTTAATAACCACTGAGTTTCAGGAATCGGCCGCAGCGCTATTGTTGATAACTACTGAATTTTGAGAATCGTTTGCGTCGCTGGATCTTCTGAATCGAAATTCCTTCGATAATCATAACCAGTTCAGCCCAGCTTAATATACAGGATGTCGCTGTCAGACTGAATGTTGGCAGCTCAAAGGTGCCCTGTTCCAGTCGCTTATAGTATAAAATGAAGCCACCCTCTTCCCACCGTAATAGTTTGACCTTGTTACGAGGCTTATTAATGAACAGGAATACTTCGCCGGAACCCGGGCTTCTCCGTAGTTGTCCACGGACCAACCCACATAATCCATCCATTCCCAGTCGCATGTCTGTGGGGTTGCGATAGAGGAAATAGCAAAAACTGCTTGTCAGGGAAAACAT